>WFZV01000124.1 GCA_015489395.1 Bacteroidales bacterium | reverse complement strand
CTTTGCAGTTTTTTAAAAAACTGAATTATAGAGGCTATTTAAAAAAATGAACTAATTACAAAAGTTTTTCAGCAAAAAAAACGGCGCTGGTTTTTACATAAACCAGCGCCGCTAAGTCGAGTTTATTTGTGTCGATTTATTTTGTTAGTTGTTTTGATAGTGAAATTGTCCTGGCCGCTGCATTCGTTGAAGTCTTTTACCTGGTCTGTGTTTAGGATAATTTGCCATAATTTGGTTGAAATCTTGTTTTGATAGATATTTTGGAGTGTAAGTAATACCAAATTTTTCCAGGCGTCTAACACTCATTGCAAATTCTCGTTCGGCAGATTTTTCAAGGTTATTGAGAACTAATTTTATATCGTCGTTATCGACTTTAGTTGAATCCTTTTTTAAGTTGTAAATCAGCAGCTCTTGCAGTTGAGAGCTTACTATAAATGCGTCATTGAGAGATTTACTTCCGGTTGTAACCAAAGAGTTGTATTGACCTGTCAGGTTATTGTCTGAGAATTTGCCTATCTGGTTATCGTTTACAGGGTCTTGCAGGTCATATTTGCTGATAAGCTGTTTTACACACTGGGTTTTGAGTTCGGCTGCAGAAGCTTTCCTTAGAAATGCGGGGATGTTCCATTTGGTGTAAAGAGTAAAGTTAACATCGTGAGCCAGTTTTTCCAGTTGTCTGATATTGTTTAAAACTTCTTTTTCGCTCTGGCTAAGGTCTTGTTTGGGCAGGCTTAGAGCATATTGCCCGCATTGGCCATGATTATGGCGTTTTTGAGCATAAGAGGAAAAACTGATTAACAGTAAGATGCTTAGAATAGCTGAGATTTTGATTAATCGTTTCATGGCTAAACGGTTTTTGAGTTTTGGTTATTATTTAAACAATTTAAACGAACAAATCTTACGGCATTGTTGCAAAAGTTAGAAAACATGTAAATGTAACGAGAATTTAGTTGAATTTTTAGTGATAAAACGTTAAAAAATAAAGATTTAAGCAAAAAAAATAAGTGATATGAAAAGTTGTAGGTGATTTTACCTATTCTATAGAACAGGTGATAAAAAACTTGTAGAATTGACAAAAAATATTAATTTTAACCAAATCCAAAACAATTCTGCTTAAATGGCGCCAGTTATTGATAATAAATTACTAAAAGAAGTTTTGCAACGATTTGGACTTTATGGCGAGTTGGATTATGCTACCATAAGGGAAATTGTACGTGTTGTAAACGAACTTGAAGCCCGTACAGGCGTCAAGTATATTCGAATGGAAATGGGAGTTCCTGGCTTGCAGCCGCCGGATTTGATGATTGATGCCGAAATACAGGCTTTAAAAAGTGGCGTGGCAAGCCGATATCCTATGATAGATGGTATTAAAGAACTAAAGTACGAAGGTTCTCGATTTGCTAAATTATTTATGAACTTAGACATTAGTCCTGATTATATAGTTCCGGCCGTAGGGTCAATGCAAGCGACCTTTGCGGCCTTTTTAGTATCTCAACGTTTAGATAAAAAGAAAAACAAAGTTTTGTTCATTGACCCGGGGTTTCCTGTACAAAAACAACAATGCGACGTTATCGGTATTGAGTATGAGAGTTTTGATGTTTACGATTATCGTGGAGAAAAATTGCGTGATAAATTAGAAGAATACTTAAAGACAGGAGAATTTGCAACTATTATTTACTCCAGTCCAAATAATCCTACATGGATTGTTTTTACAGAGCGAGAACTGCAAATTATCGGCGAACTTGCCAACAAATATGATGTCATTGTGCTTGAGGACCTGGCGTATTTTGCTATGGATTTTCGAAAAGATTATTCTATACCAGGACAGCCGCCGTATCAGCCTACAGTCGCACATTACACAGATAATTACGTGATTTTCTTTTCCAGTTCGAAGTTGTTTTCTTTTGCAGGTGAACGCGTGGGCTTAATTATGATTTCACCAAAGCTTTTTGGACGCTCGTTTAAATATTTGAAAAATAACTTTAAAACTGATAAATTTGGATATTCTCTGGTTTATGGAGCTTTGTATGCTTTGTCAGCAGGAGTAAATCATTCTGCTCAAGTAGCATTGGCCCGTATGCTCAAAGCTGTCAATGATGGCGAATATCCTTTGACCCACGATGTTAAAGAATACGGACGGAGAGCTAAGATTTTAAAACAGATTTTTTTAGAGCATGGATTTAAAATTGTTTACGATAAAGATATTGATCAGCCAATTGCAGATGGATTTTACTTTACTTTGACTTATCCCGGAATGGATACCAACACACTGATTGAAAGGCTGTTGTTGTACGGAATAAGTGCTATATCGTTGAAAATCACAGGAAGTGAGCGGGAGGGAATACGGGCTTGTGTTTCATTTGTATTGCCCGAAATGTTTGACTTATTACGTGAAAGACTTAAAAATTTTCAACACGATAATAAATAAAAATAAAAACATAATGCACTATGATTGTAGGAGCAATAGTAGTTGATACTGAACGTTGTAAGGGCTGCGAATTGTGTACCCAGGCTTGTCCTTTTGGCATAATCTCTATGAGTGAAGATGTTAATAGCAAAGGCTATCATTACGCTTATCTTGCAGACCCTTATGCTTGCACAGGTTGTGAAAACTGTGCCCTTGTTTGTCCTGACACTGTTATTACTGTTTACCGTATGAAAGTCGAAGAACCTTCAAAAGCGAAAAATTAAAAACTAAAAAAGTAAAGAATTATGGGCGAAATATTGTTAATGAAAGGCAATGAAGCTCTTGCCGAGGCAATAATACGTGCAGGCGCAGATGCCTATTTTGGTTATCCTATAACGCCGCAATCTGAAGTTATGGAATATCTCGCAGCTGCCAAGCCTGAAGAGCGTACAGGTATGGTTTTACTTCAGGCAGAAAGTGAGTTAGCTGCGATAAATATGCTTTATGGCGCAGGAGCCACTGGCAAAAAAGTGATTACTTCTTCGTCAAGTCCAGGTATTTCACTGATGCAGGAGGGTATTTCATACATGGCTGGAGCAGAGATACCAGCTGTTATCGTTAATGTCGTTCGTGGAGGCCCGGGTCTTGGCACAATTCAGCCTGCCCAGTCTGACTATTTTCAGGCTACAAAAGGCGGTGGACATGGAGATTACCATTTGTTGGTATTAGCACCTAATTCTGTCCAGGAAATGGCAGATTTTGTGCCGCTGGCTTTTGATTTAGCGTTTAAATACCGTAATCCGGTTATGATTTTGTCCGACGGTCTCATTGGTCAGATGATGGAAAAAGTAGAATTATTCGACCCAATTCCACGTTGGACTGACGAATACATACGCGAGCATCATGGTTCATGGGCAACTATCGGCAAAACTCCTGATAGAGAACGTAATATTATTACATCACTGGACCTGGTACCAGAGCGTATGGAGAAACATAATTTGCATTTGAAAGAAAAATACGATCAAATGGAACGTGAGGAAGTTAGATATGAAGAAATTAGCACAGAGGATGCTGAATATCTGTTTGTTGCTTATGGCTCAAGTTCGCGTATTGCCATGAAAGCTGTTAAATTAGCTCGCGAGGAAGGCATTAAGGTTGGTTTGCTCAGACCAATTACTTTGTTCCCATTCCCCAAGAAGCCGCTTGAGCGTTTGGCTGACCAGGTTAAAGGTATTTTGACTGTTGAACTTAGCCTTGGTCAAATGGTCGAGGATGTTAAATTGGCTGTTAATTGCCGTATTCCGGTTGAACATTATGGCCGTGTTGGCGGCATGATTCCTACTCCTGAAGAAGTTGTCGAAGCTTTAAAAACTAAAATTATAAACCGTTAAAACCATGGCAAAAGTTAAACATCATAATATCCCGCTTGACCAGATAATTAAGCCCGAGAACATTGTTTTTAAACGTACTAAACTCTTTACAGACAATGTTTTAAGTTACTGTCCGGGCTGTGGTCATGGAGTTGCGCACCGTCTGATTCTTGAAGTGCTTGAAGAAATGGGCATCGCTGACAAAACTATAGGAATTGCACCAGTTGGTTGCTCTGTTTTGGCTTATGAATTTATGGATATCGATATGCAAGAAGCTGCTCACGGACGTGCGCCTGCTTTAGCTACTGGCATTAAACGTACTAACCCTGATAAATTTGTTTTCGCATATCAAGGCGATGGAGATTTAGCTGCTATTGGTACTGCTGAGACCATTCACACTGCTAACCGCGGTGAAAATATCACTGTTATTTTCATTAACAACGGTATTTACGGTATGACAGGCGGACAGATGGCGCCTACTACAATTTACGGCATGAAAACATCTACTACGCCTTATGGCCGCGATCCTAAGCAAATGGGACACCCGTTGAAAATTACTGAGATTGTTGCACAGCTGCCAGGCACTTGCTATGTAACCCGTCAGGCAGTCCATACTCCAGCTTTAGTACGTAAAGCTAAAAAAGCTATTCGCAAAGCTTTTGAATATCAAAAGCAAAATAAAGGCCTTTCGTTCGTCGAAATTGTCTCGAACTGTAACTCTGGTTGGAAAATGACGCCTGTTCAGGCTGTTAAATGGTTAGAAGAGAACATGTTACCGTATTATCCACTTGGCGATTTGAAAGATATTGGCCTTGACTAATTCTGTTTTTGTTAAATCAAAAATTTTTTAAACATCTAAAAACCAATAGACATGAACGAAGAAATCATCATAGCCGGTTTTGGTGGCCAGGGTGTACTTAGTTTAGGTAAAATTTTGGCTTATTCCGGCATCATGGAAGGGCTGGAAGTGAGCTGGTTCCCTTCCTATGGCCCAGAAATGCGTGGCGGTACCGCAAATGTCACCGTAATTTTGAGCGATGAACGTATCAGTTCACCAGTGCTTAATGTTTATGATACTGCGATAATTTTTAACCAGCAATCATTGGACAAGTTCGAACCAAAAGTTAAACCCGGTGGCCTTTTGATTTACGATCCTAATGGTATAACGCGGCACCCGGAACGCACTGACATTGATATTTACCAGATTGAAGCAACTCGCACAGCAGCTAACGAGTTTAAAAACACCAAGGTTTTGAACATGGTGGCATTGGGCGGGTATTTGAAAGTTAAGCCAATTGTAAAGATGGAGAACGTTCTTAAAGGGCTTCGTAAATCTTTGCCAGAACGTTACCATCACTTGCTGCCGCTCAATGAGCAGGCTATCCGCCGCGGCATGGAGATAATTAAGCTTTATCGCAAAGCTGAACCGGTTAATGCGTGATTGACATACAATTTCAGCTTTATGCCGGTATTTGTGTGCGAATAATTTTTAGTTTTTCGTAAACAGGTTTTTTATTCGTACATGTTTTGCTGCAAACAGCCGTGGCAATGGTTTTAGAACTCCAGGAGGGCAGGCTTCAGCCTGCCCTCCTGGAGTATTTTCGGTAGATGTAAAAAAGAAATATTCGTTTGTAAGACGGATTGATGCGATTTTAGACGGTTAACGGCGTTTTTTCTTCTTTTTCTTTTTTTTCTTGTGAATTGCTGGCATTGAAGAAGATGTTTTTGCCACTTTCATAGCCTGTCGCATACCGCCGCCTGTAGCCAGTTTCATCATTTTTTTCATTTCGTAAAATTGCTTGATAAGCTGGTTTACTTCCTGTACGGATGTGCCGCTACCCATTGCGATACGTTTTTTGCGGCTACCGTTGAGAATAGCGGGGTTTCGTCTTTCTTCTGGAGTCATTGAAAGGACAATGGCTTCGACGTGTTTCAACGAGTCGTCGTCGATGTCCAGGTCTCGAACTTGCTTACCCAGACCAGGTACCATGCTGATTAACTCTTTGAGGCTTCCCATTTTTTTGATTTGGCGTATTTGCTTGAGGAAGTCTTCAAAGTCGAATTGGTCACGTAAAATTCTTTTGTGCAAACGCCGGGCTTCTTCTTCGTCGATTTGTTCCTGAGCTTTTTCGACCAGGGTTTTAATATCGCCCATTCCCAGGATACGCTCAGCCATGCGGTCCGGGTAGAAATAGTCAATAGCATCGACTTTTTCGCCAGTACCAACGAATTTAATCGGTTTGTTTACCACGTATTTGATAGTCAAAGCAGCACCGCCGCGGGTGTCACCGTCTAATTTTGTCAGTACAACGCCGTCGAAGTCCAGTACGTCGTTAAATTCTTTAGCAGTGTTGACAGCGTCCTGTCCGGTCATAGCATCGACGACAAACAGTGTTTCCGATGGATTGATGGCTTTTTTGATTCTTGAAATTTCGTCCATCATTTGTTGGTCGATAGCCAGGCGGCCTGCGGTATCGATTATAACAGTGTCAAATCCGTTTTCTTTAGCGTATTTTATAGCGTTTTTAGCTATCTGGACAGGGTCTTTGTTTTCTTCTTCGCTGTATACAGGTACGTCGATTTGTTCTCCGAGGACTTTAAGCTGTTCGATAGCAGCCGGGCGGTAAACGTCGCAAGCAACCAGTAGCGGTTTTCTGTTTTTTTTCTTTTTCAGGAAGTTAGCTAATTTAGCAGCAAAAGTGGTTTTACCAGAACCTTGCAAACCGGAAAGGAGTATAACAGCAGGAGAGCCAGTTAAGTTAATTTCAGCTTTATCGCGTCCCATCAAGTCGATTAATTCGTCGTAAACGATTTTTACCATCATGTCGTAGGGACGCACAGATTTGATTACTTCCTGTCCAATTGCTTTATCTTTGACCTTTTGGGTAAATTCTTTAGCGATTTTATAGTTGACGTCAGCATCGACCAGAGCGCGTCGTATTTCTTTTATAGCTTCGGCGATGTTGATTTCAGATATTTTATGTTCGCCTTTAAAAACCTTAAATGCCTTGTCTAATCTGTCTTGTAAACTTTCGAACATTGGCTATGGATTTAATTTTTTGTCAGACAAAGGTCTAAATTTTTTCTTAAAAAAAGAAGTTTTCAGTCAGTGATTTAGTTTGTAGAGTGTTAAAAACTCAGTTTTTTTCGTTTTTAGTATGATTTTCGTTTTGTTTAGCATTGTATCTTTGTTCTAAGTTATGGCTAAATTGCTGGTCGAATTTTAATTGAGTTGGGTAGGATAGGGCATAAATAACAAGGCTGATACCCAGGAGGTAAAGATAATCTTCTTTCCAGTAAAGCAGCAAAACCGCAGTAATAGCAAGGCTTCCGATAGTAATTAAAGCGAATTTTATATTGTGTGCTTTGTTAAAAAGTCGCCATTGTTCCTGGCTGTTGTCCAAATCTTTAGCTTTTTTTGCCAGTCGATCATAAACGGCGTAAGCCACAAGAATAGCTGCGATGAAAATTACCGGTGATAGCGAGATTAAAAAGTTGGTTTTATCAATAAAATCAGGTACATTAAACGTTTTTTTTAAAACATAAACCAAAATCGAAAGAATCAAGAAAATCGAAAGGTTAATATAAAAGCTAACCTGCGTAGATTTAAGCTTTTGCATGATTTAGAGGGTTTGAAAATTTTTAACCAAAAAAATAACATAAAATTGAAAACAAAAAATTTAATTTTTAACCAGATAGAGTCGAAGAAAAGTTTTTTACGGAAAAATTACAGCAATTCGTCATAATAAGTTGTAAAAAAATTACGATAAATACTAAATTTGTAAGTTCTAAAAAAGAGGTTGAAAAAGTGAGCCATAACGGAGCAATAAAGCTAAAATTCATAGTAACCAGCGATATACACGGGGCAATCTTTCAATACGATTTTATAGAAGATGTGCTGACAACCTCTTCATTATCACAGATTTGCTCGTATATACGCGAGCAAAGGCAAGACCCTGACCAGGAAGTAATTTTGCTTGATAATGGAGATATTTTGCAAGGCCAGCCAATTGTTTATTACGCAAATAAAGCTTTAAAAGACAACGGCACAGAAAACCGGTTTCATATTATCGCAGATGTAATGAATTATATGCGATATGATGCGGCAACCGTAGGAAATCACGATATAGAGGCAGGTCACGAGGTATATGATTATTTGCGAAAGGAGTTTAATTTTCCATGGCTGTCGGCCAATGCAGTTCACAAAGACACAAAAGAGCCTTATTTTGAGCCTTATGTAGTCATTGAGCGTCGAGGTATAAAAATTGCTATATTAGGACTCATCACTCCGGCAATCCCAAATTGGTTACCTGAGAGCTTGTGGGAAGGCATTGAATTCGAAGACATGATCGAAGCAGCGCAGAAATGGGTTAAAATCATACAACAACGCGAAAATCCAGATCTATTAATCGGACTATTCCACGCAGGCATTGATTATACTTATAACCGCCAAACCGCAGATACATACAAAAACGAGAATGCTTCGTTGCTGGTAGCACAAAAGGTCGATGGCTTTGATGTAATTTTTGCAGGACACGACCACCAGGAATTTAACGCAATAATTACCAATGACTTTGGTAATAAAGTGCTTGTCATCAATCCTCGGAGTTTGGGCAAATACGTTGCAGTGGTCGAAATTTTGATGCAAAAAAACGAACAGACAGGTAAGTACGAGAAAAAGGATATTACAGGGCTAAACCTTGAAATGAATTTTTGCGAAAAAGACAATGAGTTTGAGAAAAAATTTAAAAAGCACATCACAATTATTCGCAATTATGTTTCTGAACCTCTGGCGATTTTCACCCGTTCGGTGTCATCGCGCGAAGCTCTGTTTGCCGACAGTGCATTTGTCGATTTAGTGCATAAAATCCAGTTAGACATTACAGGAGCAGATATTTCATTTGCCTCGCCGTTGACTTACGATACCCGTATTAGCAAAGGAACAGTGTATGTGCGCGATATGTTTAAGCTTTACAAGTTCGACAATTTGCTTTATATAATGGAGCTAACAGGCAGGGAGATAAAGGATTACCTGGAATATTCGTATTCGAATTGGTTTAACACAATGCGCGACGAAAACGACCATTTGCTTAAATTTGTGTTGAATCGTAAGGGTGAGATGGTTTTGTACGGAAAATATTATAATTTTTCGTCAGCTGCAGGAGTCAAGTATTTAGTTGATTTACGAAAGCCGGACGGACAGAAGATTCAAATCGTTGAAATGGCGTCTGGTGATCCGTTCGAACTGGACAGGGTTTACAAAGTGGCGATAAATTCTTATCGTGCCAATGGTGGTGGAAGTCATTTGACTGAAGGCGTTGGCCTATCGCATGAGCAGTTGCAAAGCCGTATTATTAAGCGTTACGACAAAGATTTACGGAATTTGATAACAGAGTGGATAAAAGAGCATAAAGTCATCCATCCAAGTCCAACACGGCATTGGCGTTTAATTCCGGGTAATTGGTGGAGGAAAGGACGATTGAAGAGTTTGCATTTGCTTTTTGGCTCAAATGGTAACAATCGATTTATCTGATTTTCTGCGTGTTTTCATGCTGTAAGTGCCATTTTTTGTAAAGCGAAATAAAAGTTTGTTCGAAATTTTCTAATGGACTTGGCGCAGGGTTAGTCAGGAGTTTGCCATCCGGGCTGATTAAATAATATGTTGGGAAAGCCACTACCTTGTATTTATGTAGCAGTTGCTTGTCGTCGCCTCCGTAGAGAAACTTCCAGCTATATTGTTTATGGGTTTTAACAAAATGTTTGAACTGTTTGTAAGTTAGTCCGTAAATGATGGAAACAATCTCGAAATCTTTAGGGTGATTTGGGTAATATTTCTGGAGCATAGGCAATTGTTCCTGACAGGGTAAAAGCTCTGGATGACAGAAATTCAGGTAAATAAATTTTCCTCGAAAAGATTTAAGGCTGTGTTTTAAGCCTAATTTATCGCGCAGTTTGAAATTTGGAGGTGAGTAATTCAGCCGCATTTGTGTGATAAGCCGATAAATGTTTTTTGCGATTAAATGCAAATTGCTGTCTGTAAGTGAATTGTAGCTGTTTTGAATAGTTTTGATAATATCGTTGTCAAAATAAGTTTCAGAATAAAACAGGTCATAAAGCCCTTTAAGCGCAATTAGTTGGGATAGTTCTTTCGGGCAGGAGTCAAAATTGGCTTGTATGTAAGTGGAAATTGAGTCGAAATTGTGTTTAATGATATTGGGATAGATTTTTTTAATGTTAAAAAACTTGCTGTCAGGCGAAAAGCTCTTGCTTAGGGCATAGTTGAAAAATCTAAAATACGCCGGATTGTTCCACAGTATTGGTTTGTGAGCGAGATATTTTTTCGCAATGGAACTGAGCTGGTTGTAATCTTTTTGTGCATATAGCAGAGCGGTTTGGTAAGATAGGTAGCTTTTTTCAAAAGTGTTTTTCGTGTAAAGTTTTTGGAAGTTTTTGATTAGTTTTAAAATGCTATCGTTTGATGCTGAGTGCGTTACAATGATTTTCTGGATTTTGGCGAAATAATAATCAATTCGTGCGATGTTGAAGTTTAATGATGTTGTATCGTGGTTTAAAACGTAAAGTCTGATAAGTTGAGGCTTAAAGTATGGGCTAAGCTGTTGTTCGATAGTGATTGGCTTGTATTGCGGGAGTAAAACGTGATATTTTTGGTTTGGTGCTGCGTAAAGCAGTCCGTAAGTGGTTTCTAAATTAACCAGGACTAATTCGGTATCTTTCAAAGGAAACGAAAAATAAAAATTTCCTGCAGTGTCAACAGTGCAAGTGTCTAAATTTTCTGGTGTAAAAGTTATGTAATCCGCGTATTTGAAAAGCGTTAAGGTTTTATTCCTGTACGAAAGAGCTTTACCGAAAACGATAGAGTTTTGAGCAAAATTAATCTGAAAAGCTACGGTCAGGAGCAAAGTAAAAAGTAATCGCCACATGTGCAGATAATCTGAAATTTTACACAACAATTTAACGATAAAATCCAGAACTTATTTTCAAAAACCGTCGAACCAGTCAAATTAGCTTTCAACAAAAGTTTCTTTTAGCCAGTTGAGAATGTCGTTATAGACTTTGTTTCGATTAGTTTCGTTCAAAATTTCATGACGGGCGTCGGGATAAAGCTTAAGTGTAATGTTCTTGTGGCCGGTTTTTAGATAATTGTTATAAACTTTTCTGACACCTTTACCAAAATTACCCACAGGGTCTTTATCACCTGAGATTATTAAAATAGGCAGTTCTTTTGGCGTATTGACGAATGTTGTGCGAGAAGCAATGAGCTGGACAACTTTCAAAAGGTCGTAGTAAAATCTGTTGGAAACAACAAAGCCACAGAGCGGGTCGTAAATGTATTCTTCGACTTTTTGTTCATCGCGGCTGAGCCAATCGAATTCTGTTTTAGCAGGTTCAAAAGGCTTGTTATATTTCTTAAACGTCATGGTATGCAGCAATTTACTTGGCTTGCGTTTGCCTGCTAAAGCTCCTTGTATCGAAGCAATGATTTGGCCTAAAACCGGCAAAAATCCTGATTCTCCGCTTGTGCCAGATAGAATGACACCGTTGACATCGTCGGGATAAATGCTGATATAGGCGCGAGCAAACAGCGAACCCATGCTATGTCCGAATAAGACAATTGGTAAATCGGGGTATTCGTCACGGATTATATGCGTAAGTGCGCGGATGTCTTCTAAAACTTGCTTGTAGCCGTCTTTTTCTTTGAAAAAGCCTAATTCGCTTTTGTCTTTTGCGGTTTTGCCGTGGCCGCGTAAGTCGTTGGCATAAACGGCAACTCCATTGTCGGTCAGAAATTTAGCAAATTCGCGGTATCTTGCTGCATGTTCAGCCATGCCATGGACGATTTGTAAGACGAGCCAAATTTTATTTGGCTCGTCAGGCAGCCATTTATACGTGAAAATCTCTTTGTTATCAGTTGATTTGAAGGTAAAAGTCTTTTCGATCATTAATCTGAGGGTTTTAATGTTCTGGTGCTTAAGTCAAAATTATGAAAAATTTATCAGTTTAAAAAGCATATTGAAATTTTTGCTCTGTGACGGGATATGTGCCAAAAAACCCGAGGTGCTGCCCAGCAGCACCTCGGGTTTTTTTAGACTAAAAAAGCCGATTTTTACAGCTTGGTTATTTTATAAACAAAGGTTCTGTCGCCTGTAACAATTTTTAGCATATACGTGCCAGAACTAAAGTGCGATAAATCAATGGTACTGAGATGGTTCGATAAAATTTGTTCGTATAATTTACGGCCATGTAAATCGTAAATTAAGACTTTGGCGTTCGTGACAGGTGCAGAAATGTGCAGCAGATTGGTTACAGGGTTAGGATAAATTTTGATACTGCTGCTAAGGTTATTAACGTTTGTGTAAGTGAGAACGATGTTAACAGTTGTGTCTTTGTTAAGAACATTTATTGAGTCGGACAGTGGCGCATAGCCATTTTTGTGGATGTTGTATGTGTATGCTCCATTTAACAATATAAATGAGGCTTGTCCATTATCGTCTGTTTGCAGGCTGTCGTCACCCACAGCGACCCATGCGCCGGGCAGAGGATTTGTGCCGTCAGTAACAACAAATTTGACAAAATTTAGTGTTTTATATTCGTATTTGTGGCTTGTCAAAGTCAGCAAAGGATAATCCGGATTGGTAATCTGGCAATAATAAATACCAGCAGGCCTATCGTGAAATCCGAAATTTAAGCTTGATGCTGTAGCACCGTCGATAGGTTCGTCGTTGTAAAACCACTGGTAATGATTATGCAATCCACTGACCTGTACATTAAGCTGTACTTGTTCATTAGCAGGGTCAACATTATTGAAAATAAGAACGCTATCTTGTGGACTGTAAGAGCCAGCTATAGTATCCCAGTGAATGTACAAGGTATCTAATGCACCGAATTGGAGTTTGTTGTGGTCGATGAAAACAAAATAAAGAGTAGGCAGAGACGATAGATCAGATTCAGCACCTGTGAGTTGATTATATCTTAAGTATAAATATATTAAATTCGACAAATTGTTCAGAGCAGCAGGAATGTTTCCGGTAAACTGGTTGCCGTTAAGATTTAAGTAAGAAAGATTTGTTAGATTGCCAATTTCTGGTGGTATGTTACCGGTGAATTGGTTGCTGTCTAAGTAAAGATATTTCAGACTGTCGAGAGAAAAGATTTCAACTGGAATGTTGCCACTAAACTGGTTATTATTAAGTTTGAGGACTTGTAATGAATCGATGTTGCCGATTTCTGGGGTCAAATTGCCAGCAAGATTGTTAAAAGATAAATCGAGAGTTTTCAGGTAAGTCAAACTATCAATTGACGGGGGAATTGAACCTGTTAAATTATTATTTTGCAAATTTAATCCAATTACATGATATCCATCTAATTCTACTCCATACCAGTCGTAGACATCGGTAGCAGTTAACCAATTTGTATTATGGTACCAGTTGTTTCCACTTGTAGAGTCGTAAAGTGCTTTGAGTGCGTTATATTCCTGTTTGTAGATTCCGTGACTTAAATGGCTTACTCCATTTTCGTAAGCTAAGCTGTATAAAGTTAATTCAGGGAAATTTGGGTTTGTGATTTTACAGTAAAATGTTCCAGTGTCTGAAGTGTTAATATCTAAGATAGAGTCAGTCGCACCGCTAATAGCAGTAGGGCCATTAAACCATTGGTATTGGTTATTTTGGCCACCAACAGAAACTTTTAATCTAATTGTTGTAGTGCTTATGAATTGCACAGCAAGACTAACTTTAGCTTGAGGACTGTAATAAAATTCCCTAATCCTGGCATCTTGGGCATGAAAAGTTTCTAAGTCTGCAAAGTCTAATCTGTTGTGCGAAACATTTAAATGGTAAAGCAACGTGAAGATATCAGAAAAATTAGCTTTATTTTCATCGAAATTGTTATATGATAAGTTTAAGTAATATAAATTGGTCAGATTTACTATAGCAGAAGGGATCGAATCGGTTAATTGATTGTGATCCAGATTTAAACCTCTAAGATGTGTTAAATTTGTTAGAGCGAGAGGAAAGTTTCCTGTAAGTTGATTATGGCTTAAATCAAGCACGAATAAATTATCTAAATTTCCCAACTGTGCAGGAATAGTACCTGATAGATAATTATGGTCTAATTCAATGTATTTTGCATTGGTAAGATTTCCAAGAGATTCAGGGATTGGTCCGGACAATTGATTGTTGGATAAGTATAAATATTGGAGATTTGACATGTTCCCAATAACATCCGGAATATTGCCAGATAAGAGATTATCAGATAAATTTAATTTTTCAAGATTCGTGAGGTTTTCGAGAGTGTCTGGTATTGTACCTGTTAGTTTATTGTCCTGAAGCTCTAATGTCCTTAAGTTGGTTAAGTTTCCAATAGCTTCTGGTATATTTCCTGTGAGCTGGTTGTCTCCAAGATATAAATATTTTAGATTTGATAAATTTCCAATTGAAGCAGGAATATTACCTGAGAGCTGATTCTTTTCTAATATTAACAAAATTAAATTATTTAAATTTCCAATTTCGTCGGGTATTGGTCCTGTTAAGTTGTTATTATAAATCCAGAGGTATTGTAGATTTTGAAGTTGTCCTATTGTATTAGGAATATCACCACTAAGTTGATTGTTGTTTAAATCTAACACGATTAGATTTGATAAATTTCCAATTGAAGCAGGAATATTACCTGAGA
Organism: Bacteroidales bacterium; assembly: GCA_015489395.1. Taxonomy (GTDB): domain Bacteria; phylum Bacteroidota; class Bacteroidia; order Bacteroidales; family S143-33; genus S143-33. The sequence continues at coordinate 1,408 of WFZV01000124.1, read as the reverse complement.
GCTGATTCTCTTCTAATATTAACAAAGTTAAATTATTTAAATTTCCAATTTCTTCAGGTATGTTGCCCGAAAGCTGGTTGTAATTTAGATTAAGCATTTGTAAATTAGTCAAATTTCCAATTTCAGGAGGAATGCTGCCGTCAAGTTCATTACCAGACAGGTTTAAATTTTGTAAGTTTGTAAGGTTTCCAATTGAAGATGGAATATTGCCGGTTAAGCGGTTACTTATCAGGAAAAGGCCTGTAAGGTTGGTTAAATTGCCTATTTCTTGCGGTATTTGTCCACTAATTCGAGTATAAGAAATATCTAATACCTGAAGGTTCGAAAGATTTCCTATTGAGGCTGGAATGTTACCGTTAAGATGGTAATTTTGTCGCAGATTCAGGTATGTCAGGGCAGTAAGATTTCCTATTTCTGAGGGTAATTGGTTATCTAAATTATTGTTTTCTAAGTCTAATTGAGTTACTCTTCCGCTACTATCGATAGTTACTCCGTACCAGGTATAGACCCAGCCTGAAAGCCAATTATCGTTATGGTTCCAGTTCAATCCATCAGTTGCAAAATATAGTTGAACAAGAGCTGAGGAATCCTGCGGGTCACAAGCAACTGCAGGGTTAGTTTTGTGTTTTCTGAATTTTTGCAATTCGTGTTGTTGCACCCAATTTTCTGATTGTTGTTGAAGTTGTTGTTCAATTTTAAACCTGTATTTGGAATTCGGTTCAAGATTTTGAGAATTAAGAGCGTAAGCAGCATTGGTAGGCTGCGGCAATGATAGATTTTTCGTTTTGTCCTGTTGCGCCCAGGAGTTTTGCACCTGTAATGAAATCAAAATAAAAGACAGCAGTAGGCATAAAAAAAGTTTTTTCATGGCAAAAAATTTTTTATATGAGTTTAATTTTTAGAAAATTTTAAACAAAAGTGGTGGTAAAGTCAATTTTTTGTTTGATAAAATAGTTGTGATTAAATCTTTAGTCAATAGTTATAAATTAGGTTTTGATTTTAATGTGGTCTCGTTCGGGTTAATTTGTTGTAAATGTGTATGTTGGTTTGATCGTTTTTAATACCTTGGTGTTAAGATTTGTTGTGTTTTGTAACGCTTTGAGTATTAGTAGGTTAATAGCGAAAAATTTTAAGAATTATCTGTTGTGAAAGCTGGATTTGTGCATGTGGGTAAATTTTTTGGGGAAATAAGGAGGTTGTAAATTCTGCAAATATGAAAAACTGGTCGAGTGATTTTTGGCTGGAAAGAAAAATAAAAAAGCCGCTAACGTTATATAGGTCAGCGGCTTGTGTAGTGGGCGCGAGAGGATTCGAACCTCTGACCCCCTGCTTGTAAGGCAGGTGCTCTAGACCAGCTGAGCTACGCGCCCTATGTGCAGAACTTTTTAGCAGTTGCAAAGATAAAATG
>WFZV01000123.1 GCA_015489395.1 Bacteroidales bacterium | reverse complement strand
TATTTAAATCCTGGGCTATGCCTGAAGTTATAGTTTGGTCTAAAGACTTTGAAATTTGCGATCTCGTTGACAAACAACACCATAAACTTATCGAATTACTTAATAAACTTTATACTGCTTTCCTGCAAAACCAATCCCACCAAATCCTGTTAGACATTATCTCCGAGCTTAAAAGATACACTATTTACCATTTTAAAACAGAAGAAGCTATTTTCGATAAATTTGGATTTATTTATAGCAACGAACACAAAAACGAACACAAATCTTTCACAGACAAAGTTTCTGACTTTGCTTTTAAATACCTTTATTCTCCAGACTTACTTACTGTTGAAATTTTAGATTTTCTTTTCAATTGGGTAGTTAACCATATCCTCATTTCCGACAAAAAATACAAATATTTATGCGACAAACATAAAACCGAAATCCATAGCCCTGAATTTTTGAATTTTATAAAAAGCTTAGAAGACCAAAATTAAATAAACAAATTTCACAAACTCAAAATAAACAAATATGGGCTTATTACTTCACATTCATCCTCAGACTCCAGACGAGAGACAAATCCTCAAAGCTGTACGAATCTTAGAAAACAACGGAGTAGCTATTTATCCTACTGACTCTGTTTATGGCATGGGTTGCTCTATCCTTAGCAAAGAAGCTATGGAACGTATAGCCCTCTACAAAGGCATTAAACCTAATGAAGCTGAATTTTCTCTGCTTTTTGGCGATATCGAACAAATCGTCGATTACATCAAACCTCTTACTAAAGACATCTTTCGAATACTAAAACGTAACTTACCTGGCCCATTTACTTTCATCTTACCTGCAAGCAAACGAATACCTAAACTGCTTGAAAACAAACGAAAAACTATCGGTATCCGAATCCCGGACAATAACATAGTCCGCGAAATTGTACGAAAATTAGGCTATCCACTGGTTAACACCTCTGTAAAAGCCGAAGACAATGTACAGGAATATCAAACCGACCCCTCACTTATCTGGGAACGATACAAAAACATCGTGGACGTGGTAATTGACGGTGGAATGGGCAACTTACAACCAACTACTGTCGTTGACCTCACCGGTGACGAACCTGAAATCATCCGTCAGGGTATCGGCGAACTCGTTTTATAATTCATTGTACCGTAACAAATCATAAACGACAAAAGGCTGGCCTTCGGCCAGCCTTTTGTCGTTTCGCTTCGAAGCAAAATACTATAAAGTCTCAGTATAATCTCCACCTGCAGGTTTTAATGTTCCCTGTAAAATATGAATAAAATCAATCAATGTCAAAATCCAGTCAATTAATAAAATTATACCTCCTAAACCATAAAACATGTATGCAAATATAGAAAATACCCCTGCACCTTCAGGATTTCCACCATAAGCAACATAAAAAGCCAAAGCACTAAATACAGCTCCAATAATCATTATAGCCGAACCGCCTATCCCCATAAGCAAACGATTAACTGCCTTCTTTTTATAACCCAAATAAAACAAATGAACTCCATAAACTCCTAAAAACCAAGCTAATACAGCCGCAACAATTTGACTTTTACCTGCTTGCTGTAAAACTCCCATAAAACTTCCAGGCTCACCCTGCGAAAGCAATGCACCTGTAACAGAATGTGTTGTCGATGGTTCTACTGCAAATGCAGGAACTATACCTACAACAAATAAAACAGTTAGAAAGATTTTAACCAATAGATTCCTTTTCATAAGCTCAAAATTTTTAAAATTATTACATCAAATTTAAACAAAATTTTCTTAAATGAAAAGTTGATTAGTAAATTTTAAGTTTATTAACTACTCAGATACAAACTCATATTAAAAGCATAAATCTAAAAACCATACTAATAACTTGTTTGATTTTGCCCATTTAAATATCTTTGTACGAAATTTTCTAAAAATCACACAAATGGCTACTATTACTAAACGCAGCGAAGACTACTCTAAATGGTATCAGGAACTTGTTATCCGTGCTGGACTAGCCGAACCCTCAGACGTACGCGGTTGCATGGTCATTAAGCCTTACGGCTATGCTATCTGGGAGAAAATCCGCGATTATTTAGATGCCCGCTTCAAAGAAACAGGACACGTAAATGCCTATTTTCCGATTTTTATACCAATGTCATTTTTTGCTAAAGAAGCCAAACACGTTGAAGGTTTTGCCAAAGAAGCTGCTGTTGTTACGCACTATAGACTGAAAAACACACCTGATGGCAAAGGCATTATGGTCGACCCTGACGCAAAATTAGAAGAACCTTATATAGTCCGCCCTACTTCCGAAACAATCATCTGGAACACATACCGCAACTGGATACAATCATACCGCGATTTACCAATACTCATTAACCAGTGGGCAAATGTTGTGCGCTGGGAAATGCGTACACGTCTATTTTTACGTACTGCTGAATTCCTATGGCAGGAAGGACATACTGCCCACGAAACAGCTGACGAAGCACTGTCTGAAGCAAAACAAATGATTGAAATTTATCGGGAATTCGCTGAAAATATCCTTGCAGTACCTGTGATTTCTGGCGTAAAAAGCCCATCTGAACGATTCGCCGGTGCTGTCGAAACATTTACTATCGAAGGGCTAATGCAGGATGGCAAAGCTTTACAAATGGGAACTTCGCACTTTTTAGGCCAAAACTTTGCTAAAGCTTTTGACGTTAAATTCCTCAACCGTCAAGGACAATTGGAGTACGTTTGGGCAACAAGCTGGGGAGTTTCGACCCGACTTATCGGCGCAATGATAATGACACATTCCGACGACGAAGGCCTCGTTCTGCCGCCTAAAATCGCTCCTTTACACGTCGTTATTATTCCGATTTACAAAAATCCCGAACAGCTAAAAGCTATAACAGAGTACGTTCAGCCAATCATCAAAGGACTTAAAGACAAAGGCATAACAGTAAAATTTGACGATGATACTTCCAAAAAACCTGGATGGAAATACAACGAGTACGAACTAAAAGGCGTACCTGTACGTTTAGCCGCTGGACCCCGCGATCTGGAAAAACAAACAATCGAAATTTACCGCCGCGATACCCTCGAAAAGCAATTCTTGCCAGTTGCCAATATCGTGGACTACGTCGAAAAATTACTGGACGAAATTCAACAGAATTTATACAAAAAAGCTCTTGATTTCCGCGAAAAACACACTTATTACGTTAATACCTGGGATGAATTCAAAGAAAAAATCGAACAAGGCGGCTTTGTTATCGCCCACTGGGACGGTACTGCCGAAACAGAAGCAGCGATAAAAGAACAAACAAAAGCTACGATTCGAGTAATTGCTGACTTTTTGCCCGAAGAAGAAGGAACTGACCCATTCTCAGGCAAACCATCGAAACAACGCGTAATTTTTGCACGAGCATATTAAAACTAAAATCACAAATAACCAACTATTTTACAAAACACTGTTGTTATAATTACTGTTTTTTCAGACATTAAAAATTTTTTACCGGTAAAAACGTCAAAGAAACAAACACCGGATAATCACTTTACAGCTATCTTGTACGTTAATTCTAATGATGCTTTAAATTTATCCAAACGATTCAACGATAAAGGCAGTTTTGAGGCTTTGTCCTCAAAACTGCCTTAAATTTTCCGCAAATCCAGACAATCAGAAGTTTATGTTTTGGTAAAAAGTTACCTAATTCCTAACTCCAGCCTATAATTAATAAATGGCATAATAGGAAATAGTGCTATGCCTTTTAATTTACCATCGCTTGTAGGCTCAAGATAAACGGGATTCAAACGGTTATACAGATTACAGACACCTATACTCCAGTAAGAATGCCTACCAGGTCGATGATAATTTAGTGCTATGTCCAGACGATGATAATCTGGTGTGCGCACATTATTTATATTTGAGTAATAATTAATGTACTGATTTAGATTGTATTGTACAAATCCCGCAATATATACGCAACCTGGCACAGTAACAAAATGTCCTGAATAAAAGCTCCAGTTAAGCGAAAGCTGGAAAGGTTTACTAAGCTTATACATTAAAACAATATTAAAAATATGTGGACGGTCGTATTTATATGGAAAAGTCTGTCCAAGGTTTATTTCCTGGAATTGTCTAAAGCTACGGGAATAAGTGTAAGACAGCCAGCCCGTTAGCCTACCTGTAGTTTTGTTAATAAGTAGTTCTAAGCCATAGCTATAACCTTTACCTGTAGAAATATAATTATAGATATTGTCTTTGATATTAACCAGGTTGGTACCTAACTTGAATCTTGTAAGATTATCAAATGTTTTGTAGTAACCGGAGATAGAGATTTCTAATTTTTTTATTTTATAAATATTAATAGTTAAATCATAGATATTACCGTGAATTGGCTTGAGATTTTGTGTAGTAGGCATAATATAATCCGCTGGATTTGAAATAGCCGAAGTTGCAAGTAGATGATTCATTTGATATAAACTTGAAAATGAGAACTGCATGGTAATAGGATGCTGTGGAAATAATATAGCGCTAATTCGAGGGGAAAAGTATTTATAAGTATAATCTTTACCAGAAAAAATATTGTAAACCCCACCAAATTTTAAATAGATAGTTGATGTCTCATAGTTTAGATAAACATAGGGGCTAATTAGAAAGCTGGGATTTAACAATGTGGTGCTATTGATTCTAAATTTATTATCTAAAAAATAATAGTAACCGTTATAAAAGTTTAGATAAAGCTTCTGAAAAGTTATATTATAACCTGAGTTGAGTGATAAATGGGAACTGGCAAAGTAGTTAAGTTTTGTCCGGAGAATATATTGGCTAATAGAATTCTTTTGCAGTATAGTCTGCTCGTTCAACAGAGAATCGTTATTCTCATTTAAAGTATCTTTTAATCTGTATGAAAAATCTTTGTATTTAATATATTCATAAAGACTTTGTCCGATAATGTTTTCAAGGGTTAGTTTTTTTGATAAAATAGAGAACAGTCTAAGCGACAGTGTTTTATTTCCAAAGCTAAGTTTATCATTGAAATTTGATAAAATATCCACTCGATAAGTTGGATTATAAAAAGAGTCCAGGCTTCTATAAGAATATCCGTCGTGGCTTTGGAAATACGATAATGACAATGTATTATTTTTATTAATATTCAGTCTAAATTTTGTACTCAAATCGCTGAATCCATACAATTGTATGTTCTTGTATGTATCGAGGAAACGGTGGCTTAACTTTATAATAGGGTCAATAAATGTTTTCCTGTAGAAAAAAGTTGCGGACAATTTGTTTTTTATAATGTATCCGTCCAGCGATATTTTTGTGTCAAAAAGATTTTGCTCAAAGATAATTTTCCTTTTAGTAAGACTACCGTCTTTCAATGTCAGATCAAGCACACCAGAGCTAAGGTTGGTGAAATATGCAGGAATAGCGCCTTTGTAAAGTTTTGCATCTTTTATAGCTTGATTATTAATAATTGAAAGGAAGCCAAAAATATGTGTTGGATGTGTAATAGGCATTCCATCAACTAAAATTAGGTTTTGCTCAGGGTTAGCCCCTCTGATATTTAACTGGCTACTGCCATCTAACCCTGGTTGTATGCCTGGTAAAGTAAGTATGCCTTTGAAAATGTCTTTTTCGCCCATTATGACAGGTAAAAGGTCAAATTGTTTCGTCGGAATATTTATTAAAGATAGATTGTAACCACGGGTAAAAGAGTTTCTGGACGAGCTGACCGTTACTTCATTTATATTGAACAGCAAAGGAGCGAGATAAATATTTAAATTTGTGTCACTGTCTATCTTTAGTTCTAAAATTTTCGTCTTATAAGAAAGATGCTGGATAACCAGTTTAACATAACCCGGTTTAACAAGAATATTAAAATATCCGTATTTATCTGATAGTGTTGACTTTTTACTGTATTCCTCATAGATATAAGCACCCACAACAGGTTCCTTTTCCATAGAAAAGACTCTACCATAAATATGTACATTCTGGGCGGTAGAACTAAGGCTAAAATATAGGAGAATGCTAATTATAATTATGAGCTGCTTTTTCATTTTTTCTTACTGTTTATAGTTATTATATAAGGACGGCTCAGTGCCGCAAATATACCTGTTCCATTTTGGATATTATTATACACTACCGAAGGTTCTTGAAAGGGATTTGGAAAATCACTAAATCTGCGCTGGCTAACTTGCTGGTAAAGTGTCTCTATATAAACACCAAGGTCTATGTTCGCCTTATAAAACCGTAGGTCTGGCGTATGTGTGCCTACAGTTAATGTAAAAGTATACTTAGTACAATTAAAATTCCTGTCAGGCAGAAGAAAAGTCTGTGGTGCAGGGAAAATTATGCAATTGGGGTCTTCTGTGTAAAAATCGCCATAACTGGCGATAAAATAATATTCTGGAGTGGCGCATGAGTCCTGAATAACTATGTCAACAGATAAGTCGGAAGAAAATTGCCCTGTATCCGAACTTCTTATGAAAACTGTATCTACATTGGGGCTATAAGGCACTGTGGTAAAAGAATATAAAGTGTCATACCCCGGAACATAAACTTTCAGATAATAAGTACTTCCCTCTCTGGGGATAAGGGAATCGGTGGTATATCCTTTTAATTCAAACCCCTGATAATAAATAGAATCTACAAATCTAAGTGTATCCGGTTCTCCTTGGTCTGTAGCGAGAATCACCAGTGCATTAGTAATCAAATTGGCATTCGAAGTATTACCCAGGTCGAAAACAACTGTATCAGAAGGCAAATAGCTTTCCTTTACAGCTATTATTGGCTTCTCGCCTGCTATTAATAAACCATTAACCGTAACCTGGCGTTTACCTGTTTCAGGTATCTGGTAATATTTTACACAGCCAGAAATTAACAAAAGAGTAAAAATTAAGCTAATAATAAAATTATTTCTCATAGGTAACCAATTTTGGACATCCGACTCCAGGTGTGTTTACCTAGAGTCGGATAATTCAGTTTTTTATTTAGTTACATAATTATTTATAAGTTATTCCGAAATATAAATATGCACTTTTATTGCTACCTGGATAAGTAACTGTATAAACTTTTGACCTATCCTCAATTGTGATAGATTTATATCCAAATATATCATCTGCTGCTTTATAAGTAAATGTAACAGTCTTACTAAATGTTACACCATCAAATGTAACAGAATATGTACGCTTAAATGTAAAAGTTTGTCCAAAAT
>WFZV01000122.1 GCA_015489395.1 Bacteroidales bacterium | reverse complement strand
ATAAAACCTGCCAGAAGCGCTGTAATTATATACAACCCTGCCAGAATACCAGTGCGGCCTAATGGCTCAAAAATATCGATCAAAAAATTGGCTATCATTTCGGCAGCTCCGGTTTTTAGCATGGCTTTACCAAAAGCAAGCGCCATCACAATCAAAAAGCCTAAATCATAATCGATTTTATCGCCTAATTTCTTGGGATTAGTGATTTTTACGGCCGACAAAGTAATGAGCAAAACAATAACTCCAATGAACAAACTAACAATTTTCAATGCTGCCAGTACTATAACCAGAGCCGTACCTCCGATTAAAATTAAAGATTTAAACCAGCCAAGTTTGCGAATTTCACGCACTTTTGAGATTATGAAAAAATCGCGGGTATTTTGCGATAAAATCCAGAATTTTTCGCCCACCAACAACAAAATAGCGTCACCAGGTCGGAGTTTGATTTGACTTAATTTGCCTGTAATCTTTTCGCCGTTTCGATGAATTGCTATTGCTGTAGCGTCGTACATTGAACGAAAATTTACATCGCTTAATGTGCGGTTGACCAGATAAGAATTTTCTGCAACAACAATCTCTACAACGTCCAATTTATCCTTGCGTAAATACATGCCAGCCGAAGGAATGCGGATACTTTCGACCTGGTTTATAAGGTCAGAAATAGCCTGTGTTGTGCCTAAAAGCATTAAAACATCGTCGGCTTTAAGCTTAATGTACTCTATGCCAGAAGTATAAATATTATTTCCGCGCACTATCTGCCAGAGCGTAAGACCTGCAAATTTATCGCGAATTTCTGCAAAGCTCTTGCCAATAAACGGCGATTTGGCTGTAATCTGGGCTTCTACCGCATATTGACGACCACTTTGCGTCCTGGTTATATGGCTTATTTTCAAAGACTTACCCGGTAAAAGATAATAACCGACAAAATAAAGGTACAATATCCCAATCACTACCATTGTGCCGCCAACTAATGTAAAATCGAAAATATCAAACGGCTTTAGATTTGGAATCAGGCGTTGGTCAGCAATCATGCCATTTACAATCATATTCGTACTGGTACCTATCAATGTGGCAGCACCGCCAAGTATTGCAGCGAACGACAACGGCATAAGTAACTTGGTCACTGGCGCCCTGTGTCGTCTTGCCCAGTCTTTGACATACGGAATCATCAAGGCAACCAGTGGTGTATTGTTCATAAACGCAGATAAAGGACTAATAATCAGCATTATACGCAATAAAAAGCTGCGAGTTTTTTTAACATTACGAAAAACTTTATCAAAAAAGCCAGTTAAAATATTAGTCTCTTCGTAAATACTTCCCAACAAAACGAGCAAAATAACTACAGCGGCGTGTTCATTGGCCACGCCGCTGAGCATCTCTTTTGGTGTGAGTATGCCGAAAGTAGCAAGTACTGTTACTGCAATTAAAAAGGTAAATCCAGCTCCTAATAAATCAAAATATAGCGTTATCAGAATGAAAATCAATGCTAAAAACACCAATGCAATGTCAAAACTCATTGTAAATACTGATCATCTGAGGATTTTAACAAAATTAAAAAATTATCAACATGCTAAAAAGTATCACAAATGCTAAAACTGCTAAGATTTATTAATATTTCACACGCAAAACTACCTCAACAGGCAGATGATCGCTATATCCGCCTAAATAATGCGAGCCTTTGAAAGTTCGGTTGATTATAGGCTTACCTTTTTTGTATGAAACCAGATAATCCAATTTTAGTACACGGCCATTACCTTCTAAATAGAGGTTCTGCGTTGTGTCTAATAAAATCGGGCGAACAATGATATTATCGAACATCAACCATTTGCCCTGATATGTGTAAGTACCCTGATTTTTGCTGTCTGCTTCGTACATAGCGTTATACAGGAAAATACCAGGCTTGTAGGTGCCTTTTGCTCCCAGAGCTTGTTTTATACTTTTGTTTGTAGGCTCGTCGTTGAAGTCGCCCATGATTATTATCCGTGCATTTGGATTTTGCTTAAGTACTTGTTTGATAGCTTTTTTAAGTGATTTAGCAGCAGCTATACGTTTGTATTCGGAATTACTGTTGCCGCGTGAAAGCCTTGATTTCCAGTGGTTAAGAAAGATGTGTAAAGTATCGCCATTTTTTAAAATGCCCTTGATATAAAGGATTTGGCGAGTACGTGCAGGACGGTTTGAGTAATAAATCGGGAATTGTTTTACTTCGATAGGCTGAAATTCAGATTTTTTGTAGAGCAAAGCAATGTCAATGCCTCGAATGTCTTTGGTTTCGCGGTGGACAATGCCGTAGTTGTAATTTTTCAATGGTGTTTTATTGATTAAATCTTCCAGGACACGGCGGTTTTCTACTTCGCAAACGCCAATGAGGTCAGGCGCTTCTTTTTTGTTTGCGTCCAGAATGACGCGGGCAATATGACGGAGTTTCAGCATGTATCGCTGGGTGTTCCAGTGTTTTTCGCCAGATGGAGTGTATTCGTTATCGTAATGATTGTGTGGGTCGTCGAGTGTGTCGAAAAGGTTTTCAAGATTATAGAACATTACGACAAGTTGTGTTGTGTCGGTTTTAGCTGCTTTGGCAAATTCTACCTGTTTGCTATTAGCTGGGCTGTGGGTGGTAGATTTATTTTTTTTCGCATAATAACTGGCGATTGCCAGAATGATAATCAGCAGGATGTAGATGATTCGTCTAACTGTTTGATTGTTTTGAGAAGATTTTTTTGTTCGTGCCATTGTTATTGATTTTAGTTTGAATGTCGATTGATTCCTGGTGTATAAAGTTGATAAAATTTTCTATAAATTTATCGCTAAGGCCTAATTTTTTTGCAAATTTTTTTCGTGTTGAAATGATTTGTTTCCAGCGTTTTAGCTGAAAAATAGGGATATTGTGCTGGTTTTTGTACTGTCCTATTTTTTTGACGATTTCGAATCTTTGTGCCAGAAGCTCCAGGATTTGAAAATCGATTGAATCGATCTGGTGACGGTAAGCTTCTAATTGGTCTAAAAAGTCCTGTCCAAAGTCGTGAGAACGGAATTTCAGCTGGTTTAGTAGTTGCTCAAACTGTTCTGGTGTAAGTTGCTGTTTTGCATCAGACAAAGCCTCTTTTGGGTTAATGTGTACTTCAATCATAAGTCCGTTAAAATTCAGGTCCAGAGCCTTCTGTGCGATTTCGTTAATGTAATAGACATCGCCGGCAATATGGCTTGGATCGTTGATAATTGGCAGCTGTGGGTAAAGTGTTTTGAGATTAATTGGAATTTCCCATTTGGGTATATTTCGCAATTTACTCGAGTTGAAAGGAAAAAATCCACGATGTATCGCAGCAATTTTATTTATACCGGCTTTGTAAATCCTCTCAATTGCACCAAGCCACAATTTTAAGTCAGGGTGGAGCGGATTTTTAACCATAACTGGAATATCGACGCCTTTCAGAGCATTGGCAACCTCCTGGACAGAAAAAGGATTCGTTACAGTACGGGCGCCGAGCCATAGGATATCAACAGCTTCAGACTTTAAAGCTAATTCAACATGCCGGGCATTAGCTACTTCAGTGGTAGTGAGCAAACCTGTTTGTTGTTTAACTTCTTTAAGCCATTGTAAACCAATCTCGCCGACCCCCTCAAAGTTATTTGGATTTGTCCGTGGTTTCCAGATACCTGCTCGAAAAACTTTCACCTGTTTTAGTCGTGAAAGCTGCTGGGCTGTCTGCAAAACTTGCTCATAACTCTCTGCTGAACAAGGTCCTGCAATTATCAGGTAGTCCGTGTCCTTCAGGTTTTCAAACCAGTTGTTAAAATGTATAATGTTCATCAAAAAATCCGTTTTATGTAAAAAGTTTTTATTTTTGTTTGGGTTAAGAACAAATTTAATGCAAGTTTCTAAAATACATAAATTTTTGGCCTTAGACTTTTTTAAAAAAGTGTTAGTTTTTGTTGTTTTTCTCGGTTTAAATTTTGGTTTAAATGCTCAAAACGCTTACCATGTCCGTACTGTGGTCATTGATGCCGGTCATGGAGGCAAAGACCCGGGAGCAATTGGGCGATTTTCTGAAGAAAAAAACATTACACTTGCTATTGCACTTAAAGTTGGATATTACATAAAACGCTGCTGTCCAGACGTTAAGGTTATTTATACCCGCACCAAAGACGTGTTTGTGCCACTTTACAAACGGGCTGAAATTGCCAATAAAGCAAAAGCTGACCTGTTTATTTCAATTCATGTGAATTCTGCCAAAAACCATCGTGTCCATGGAGCATCGACTTATGTCATGGGACTTCATAAGGACAAAGACAATTTACGCGTTGCAATGCTGGAAAACCGCTCGATTTTATACGAAAAAGATTATAAAAAACATTATCAAAACTTTGACATCAATTCTCCAGAGGCATACATCATTTTTAGCCTTTATCAAAACGCATATCTAAACCTGAGTTTGCAATTTGCACAATTGGTACAGGACCAATTCCGTACACGGGCAAAACGTCACGATTTAGGTGTACATCAAGCTGGTTTCGTTGTACTGTGGCGAACTACAATGCCAAGCGTTCTTATCGAAGTTGGATACATTAGCAACCCAGCTGAAGAGCGTTTTTTAAACTCCAAATACGGCCAGGATATTATTGCCTCGGCTATTTACAGGGCTTTTAAACAGTATAAATTTAAATTCGACAAATGACACACTTGCAAAAAAGAGCGATCTTTATTGGCATAATATTTATTGTTACCCTTACCCTCTCAATCGCTGGATACCAGTACCTTAAAGGCAATAACCCGTTGAAAAAAGACCGCTATTTCTTCGCTATTTTCGATGATATCCAGGGTCTAGACAAAACTGCTCCTGTTACTGTCAATGGCTTGAAAGTCGGCCAGGTCACTAAAATCAGCTTTAACCCGGAAAATAGAAAAATAATCGTTCGCTTTGCCATTGAAAACAAAAACCTTAAAATACCCAAAGGCTCTGTGGCTCAAATCTATAGCATGGACTTGCTTGGCACTAAAGGTTTACGAATCCTTCTGTCTGACAATAAAACCTTTATCCAAACTTACGACACTCTTCAATCAAGCCTCCAGCCACAACCTTTTGACCTGTTGCTGAACAGGCTCCCTGAAATCGACAGCTTACTTACTAATACTTCGCAAATTATCGAAAAAATTAACCTTACGCTTTCCCCACAATTGATACAGACCTTAACAAGCTCAATACAGCGCTTGCACCACACAATTACTATTATTGACACGACAATCGATAAAAACAGCCAGCTGCAACAATCTCTGGCAAAACTTAATTACATCTTACTTCAAATCAAAAATCAAACCGCTGACATTCAGAAAATTATCCAGAACACTAAAAACCTTACAGATACCCTGCGACAGCTAAAGTTGCAAACATCAATCGACAAACTAAATACTTCGCTCGACAACCTGAACCAGATACTCAACAGCTTAAAATCAGGTCAAGGCACAGCAGGGCAGCTACTTGTCAACGACACGCTCTACATGAGGATTGACACTTTTATGCAAAATCTCAATTACATCTTAGACAAACTGCGTTAATTCTGCATCACCCGCTCCACCTGCGATAATTTCTCTTTTGGCTTTTAACCAGTGATTTCGACGTACTTTAGTCTGGAACAAATGCCGTGTTTGGAACAAAAAATACGGCGGCGGGCTGTAAGCCCGCCGCCGTATTAATCGCCGAATGACAGCTACTTTGTGCCTAGTTTTTAGATTCCTTTTTTGGCTTTACAACTTTGCCTGTAAGCCGCAAGATAACCTTAGTCGTTTTCGGACTATTGGTTATTACAGTTATGATTTTAGTCTGTGGACCCATTTTGTGGGCAGAGTTAAATCTAACCTTCAATACGCCTTCACCTCCGGGCGGTACAGTATCACGTGTGTAATACGTTGTAGTACAGCCACATGAAGTTGTAACTTTTCGTATTAAAAGCGGACCTTTGCCTACGTTGCGGAATTTAAATTCGCGATTAATAATTTGTCCCTGTTCAATGGTTCCGAAGTCATAAGAATTTGTGTCGAATTTGATGATTGGCGGATTTTTAATAATCTCGTCGGAAAAATGTTCTTTGATAATAGCGCTTGCGTCGATCCATTTATTCAGGTTGAGGTTATTGTTTATGATTAAAAATATCCTTGCCCTTGTGTAATCCCAGGTATGAGCTTTACGTGCATCAAAAGTAATGTGCATTATGGCTGCAGATTTAGGCTTAATAGTTTGTGGTGTTATATCGATTTTGATATATGGAGGAAGGCGGCGAACAGCTGGTTTTACATTTATGTCAGCCGAAGAATAATTGTAAATTTTTATCTGTTTAGTGCGTACCTGGTCGTTATAGATCGGTCCGAAATTGACAAACCGCTTAGAAACGCGAAGTCCATTGCCTAAATCAAACGGAAATTGCTCTTGAATGGGATTTTGTTTTTCTTTGACGTAGCCTCTGATTTTGAGAACTACAGGGCTATTTTTGGCATTTGAGTAAACAGTTACGGTCTTGAGAAAAGCTCCTGGACGGTTTAATGGGTCATATTCAACAGTAATTTGTCCTTTGGCTCCTGGTGGGACAGGCTTTTTAGTCCAGGATGGAGTAGTGCAGCCGCAACTTGATTTTACGTCTTTAATTATCACAGGACGGCTACCGGTATTTACAAATTCGAACACATAACGTACAGGACCTTTTTCCTGGGATATAGTGCCAAAATCGTGCATTTTAGTTTTAAAGTTCATGTACGGACCCTTCTGCTGTGAAAAGCCTACAGGAACTAACAAGACCAGGCTAATTAGCAATAAAAACAGACGTCTCATGATTAAAATCTTTTTAAGTTTGAAATTGTAAAAATTTATCGTTTTTATTGTGACTTTTCAAGTAGTTTTAAAATATCTTTTTT
>WFZV01000121.1 GCA_015489395.1 Bacteroidales bacterium | reverse complement strand
ACGTTTAGTTATTTTGTATTTCGAGCAGTTTAATTTTGTGTAATTTTCTTATTTTGAGTAGATTAAGAGTTTACGATAATGAATTTGTCGTGAGAAAAAAGATTTACTTGTGTAATTTTAAGTTTTAACGAAGTCGTGAATATTTTACTTTTTGTAAAACTTGGTTTGATTTGTTTATAGTCAAAAGATGCTATGTACAAGCCTAAATTTTACTGGTCGAAGAACCTAATTAAAAATTTGAGATTACAGAAATTTTAAGCATCTAAAATTTATACGAAACTCACAATGTTATGCGTGGTTTATTATTGCAAATAACTGGTGCGTAATTTATTGTAAAACAGGTTTGTATGTTCTTGCGTAGAAAATTTCGTAAAGCAGTAGATTTTTGGTTTGTTTTAGTTTTTGCAGGTTTTCCGGGGTAATTAAGTACCATTTTACAGGGGAAGTCCAATTTGATTTTAGATAATTGATAAAGTTCAAGGCTTCGTGAGCGTTGTTGAATTGTTTAAGCACAATAATTTGTTTGCCGCTTAATTTTATAACGTCCGTTGTGAAAACTTGATTTTGTGAGAATTCATTAGCCAGTTTGAAAATCTGAAATTTAGTTTTGTTCAAATCCTCAGTTTTGCTCACAATGAATAAGATATAGTGTTTTTTGTCCAAAGCTGGCGTGAAAATATCAGGATTTAGCTTTCCGGATTTTATGTCGTTCAGAAGTGCTTTAGCTTTTGGTGTGATAGAAGCATTTGGAAAATTGTTTACAATTTGTTGTAAAATGCTGGTTAAGCTGTCCAACTTTCCAAGAGAGCCATAAGACTTAGCTTTTAAAAAAAGCATATTGGGTATGATGGTTGATTCAGATAATTTAGCTAAAGCAAAGTTTGTGCTGTCTATAACGCTTTGATAATTTAGTTTTTCGTACTCCTGAATGGTGTGAAGTAATAGGTTTTCAGCTCTTAGTTCGTTTTGCCTCATTTTCAGCAAAAACATAGGGTCTTTTAGAATTTTAGCGTAAATTGTATTTGGATATTCAGAGATGATTTTGTCTTTATAGTAATTCGACTTTTGAGTGTTTCCTAATTTTTGATATAACAGGTACAAGTGGTAATATGCGTCGAGACTATATTTATTATGTGGATAATTTTTTAGTAGAGATTCGAAGGTTTCAGCTGCTTTTTTGTAATCATTAATCTGGTTTTCGTAGATAAGACCGACATTGAATAAAGCTTCAACGTTTTTCTGTTTCAGTGCTGTTTTTGCGCTGTCTGAGAAAGGTATCTGTTTTAAGTAATATTCGCGTGAGGTTAATTTATCTGGTGATGGCTTGTTTTCGTTATTATTGGCTGTTTCGAAGTTATTAGAGCTAACAGGATTTTTATTTTTCAGTCGCCAATTGTCTTCTAATTTTCTGTCTCCCCAGCGTTGTCTGAAAAGTTGTTTACCACGGCTTATAAGCATAGGATTATAGAAATACCATTTTCCGCCCTGGCTTTGTTGTGTTGGCATACCTGAGGCATATCTCTGGCTTTCGATATCTAAAGGGTCATAACCGTAATAGTTATTAGATACTTGTTCCTGATTTTGTTTTACGGATTGAATAATGCTATCGATAATCGCATAAAGTTGTTGTTTGGGCAATTCAGCGAGGTGAATCAGACTGTCGTTCGTTGCTACAGTTTCTAAGTTTTTAGCCAGAGAGATAAGTGCTTTCGAATGTTGTTTTATTGTTTTGTAATCTTTGTATGTCTGTGGTAAAACCTGTAAAGTGCTGTCGTAATATTTGCCAGCAATTAAGTATTTTTGCTGTTTAAAAAAGATGTCTGCTAAAGTTAGATAGGTTAGGCCTTTTTGTGTGGCGTCGTTGCTATTAGCAATAGCTGATTTAAAATATTCGATGGCTTGTGCGGTGTCACCGTGATTTAGTTCTAATTTAGCCAGGGTGTAGTAGATTTTGTCTAAATAGTCTTCGTTTTTTTCGTCTTTGAGCATTTTTAAAAGCCGCTTTTTTATGGCTTTGGGATTGTCGTTGGGACTAAGAGCTGTTGCCTGGTAGAGTTGAGCGTAAAACGATAATTCATAAGGTGGATTGTATTTGTTGACTTTTTTAAAATATTTCAAAGCCAGTTTTTTGTCTCCTGTATAAAGGTAAAGCTGGGCGAGTAAAAAAGTGTATTTTGCTTTTAAACGTCTGTTT
>WFZV01000120.1 GCA_015489395.1 Bacteroidales bacterium | reverse complement strand
ATCAGGATTCACCATTAATTCAACCGACACGTCAAGATGTCCGTGCTTAAGGTCTGAATACGGAAAATTCTCAAAAAACTGATCGTCCACCGCAAAATCAAACTTATGAACAACGCCCTGGTCCAGATTTTTAAAAGGTATTGTATATAAATCTAAAAAAGACATTTTTCAACAGATTTAAGCCGTGCAAAGTTGTTATAAAATTCTGAAAAAAGCAAATTAAAAAAACTGAAGACTGTTGATTTATCAATATAATCTTGTTAATATCGCAGCAATTATTTATTTTTTAAGTACTATTTTGCATAAAACCTAAACCTTAAGATTATGAGGGCATTTAAGATTTTTACTTCAATCTTTTTAATAACAATCCTTGTTTTCAGTTTTGGATGTAAAAAAAGCAAAAAAACGAATGCTGCGCAACAACAAACAGCGACCTCTGTACAGGATTCTGAATATATTAAGGTATTTTACCTTGTTCCCTCACCAGACGACATTTTCGGTTTTGCTAATGCACCTAATTTAACATTTAAACAGGAGCTACTCAATCCAGTTTCGAATCTAGATAAATACAACACCACCAAGCTCCAGGAAATTAATTTTGGTGTATATTCTGCTGACTTAGCATATTCTGCAGCCTTTGGGAAAAAGCAATTTACAAAACAATATTTGCAGGCAGTTAAAGCTATTAGCGAAAAAATTGGACTTTCTACAGTTTTTAACGAGAGTTTGGAACAAAGAATCGAAAATTTAGGCACTAACAAAGACTCTCTTATGGCCATTTCGAACGATACTTATTTTGATATTATACGGTATTTGGAAAGGACAGATAGAATTAATACTTTAGCCTTGTTAGCTGCTGGAGGATGGTTGGAAACTATGTATCTGGTAGTTAATTTAGTAGATTACAAAGAAAATGACCCAACAGTACAGCAAATCGCTGATCAAAAACTGATTTTCAATAACTTATATAAGTTTTTAGAACAAAATTTAAACGATCCGAATGTTAAATCTGTTTATGATGATTTTAAACCACTAAAAGACATCTACGATCAACTAAAAATCGTTAAACTACCTGAAAAAGAAAATCTACAGGTTACCAGCGATAAGATTATTGTCGGGGGTAATTTTAAAATTGTAATGACTAAAGAACAATTTTACAAACTTCGTGACGTTATTATAAAAATTAGAAATCTTTTAACTTTAAATACTCAATAAATTCATACAAAAACATTAAAGTTATGAAAAAAATAGTAGCTTCAATTATACTTTTAACTTTGTTCACAACTGTTGCGCTATCTCAAATTGATTGTTCGAATTTTTTAGCAAACCGTAAAGCAGAACCACCTTTCAAACTCAGCTCACTGACCAAAAGCGCACCAGGACGCTCGGGTGGACATTATCGATATGAAGTTCCTTTGCAGACCGGCAAAGAATACAGAATAATGTTCTTTGCAAGCCCTTCGTTCAACAATCAGATACATTTTAAAGTTGTTGATAAAAACACTGGAAAAATTATCCTGGACTTGCCAGGTGAAAATCCTCAGACAGGAAATGCCAAGGGAACAGCTGCTTTAGCTCCTTATTATGATCAGAAGCTTAATCGAGACGTTCATCCATATTTTGACATCGTTCCAAGTTCACCTACGATTTTAGAGATTTATATCGATGTTGCTGATGCACCTACTAAAACAGATGAAATGGGAAACAAGTACAAAGAAGATATTATAGGCTGTATTGGCGTAGTAATTTTAGAGCAAGATATACCTAAAGTCGGATTTTAAAAGCGAGAATTTGAGTTTTTTCACAAAAACGAAAAGAGGCTGCCCGATAAACGGGCAGCCTCTTTTCGTTTCCCCTCAGTTTGTCTGAAAATCAGTAAAAGTCAACAATTAGTCTAATTTTGGACCAACTTCTGCTAATTTTATGCCTTCTTCGTTATCCATAAACTGTTTGAAGTTTTCGATAAACTTCTTAGCTAATTCTAAGCGTGTTTTATCATAAGCTTGTTTATCTTTCCAGGTATTACGAGGATTAAGAATTGCGCTGTCAATGCCAGGTATTTCCTTTGGTATCCACAAGTTAAATACAGGGAACAGCTCGTATTCAGCCTTTTCTAAAGTACCATCCAGAATTGCATCGATTATTTTACGTGTAACAGGCAGGTCGATACGTTTTCCGACGCCATAAGGTCCACCTGTCCAACCGGTATTGACGAGCCATGCTTGAGAGCCGTGCTGTTGCATTTTTTTGACTAAAACCTCAGCATAAACGGTCGGATGCAAGAGCAAGAAAGCAGCACCAAAAGCAGCGGAGAAAGTTGGCACAGGTTCTTTTATACCACGTTCTGTACCAGCGACTTTAGCAGTATATCCGTTTAAGAAATAGTATTTTGTTTGTTCCATGGTTAATTTAGCCACAGGCGGCAAAACTCCAAAAGCATCGGCAGTTAAGAAGATTACATTTTTCGGATGACCGCCCTTTGACGGAATAATTGCATTTTCGACATGATAAATAGGATAAGAGACGCGAGTATTTTCTGTTTTAACAGCGCAATTAAAGAACACTTCGTTACCACGCACAGCATCTACGACAACGTTTTCCAGCAAAGCATTACGTTTTATTGCCTTGTAAATAACCGGCTCTTTTTCTGGGTCGAGATTAATAACTTTTGCATAACAACCTCCTTCGAAATTGAAAACGCCATCATCGTCCCAACCGTGTTCGTCGTCACCAATAAGACGGCGTTTGGGATCAGCCGAAAGAGTAGTTTTACCAGTACCAGAAAGGCCAAAGAAAATAGCAGTATCACCTTTTTCGCCCATATTTGCAGAACAGTGCATTGAAGCGATGCCTTTAAGCGGTAAATAATAGTTCATGATCGAGAAAAATCCTTTTTTAATCTCGCCACCGTACCAGGTACCGCCGACAGCAGCGCGTTTTTCTTTTAAATTGAAAGCTACATATACTTCGCTATTTAAGCCATGTTCACGCCATTTAGGATTGGTCGTTTTGGGTGTATGAAGCATAACAAAGTCAGGTTCGAAATCTTTTAGTTCTTCTTCTGTTGGGCGAATAAACATGTTTTTAACAAAGTGGGCAGCCCAGGCTACTTGCGTAATTACCCTGATTTTTAAACGAGTATCTTCATTAGCACCGGCAAATGCGTCCATAACAAAAATTCGTTTAGTTTCCGAAAGGGCTTTTGCGCTGTTTTCCCATAGATCTCGCCAAACAGATTCGCTAATCGGTTTATTGTCAGAACTTTTACGTTGTTCGTTGCGCCACCAAATATTGTCCTTTGAAGTTTCTTCTTCGACGATGTATTTATCTTTAGGAGAGCGGCCGGTAAAAATACCGGTATCAACGGCAACAGCATCTAAATTTGTCAAAACTCCACGCTCCCAACCTTCATTATTAGGGTCCAGTTCGAAATTAAAAAGTTCTTCATAACTCGGATTATAAAAAATTTCGTGTTCGCCGTGAATACCATACTTTGATAAATCAATTTGTTTCATGATTTTGTTTTTTTTATAGTTTTTGCTTGTTTAAAGATAATTTTTAATCTAAAAAAATCAAAAAACATCGTAAAATAGAGGGAAACTGCAATTTGGCTCAAAAATAAATAGCTAAAAAGTCGAGGAAGGGTTATAGTTTTTAAAAGCATAAAAAATCATATTTTAAAACAAATAAAACTAAAACAGAAATAACAAATTACAAATCTTACAATAGAATGATTTTCAAGGCATTATACTAATTTTTCGAATGTTCTCTTATTTCCAACTAACGACAATAACTTTTTCATTGCTTTACCACAAATCCGGTCAGCATACTCATAGCTAAATAAATAATCTTTAACCCGGACAATGTAGCCACTAAAATCTTCCATACGAAGGTAAATCTCCTTGCTATACTTTCAATTCACAGTAACATACAAATCTAACGCCAGAACAGTTAACATAATAAAGATATTCAAATAACTAATTTTCTGGTTATAAAAAATTGCACCAACTCGCATAAGTAATAGCGCGCTAAAAGGCATCCAGGCAAAATGTGGTTCCTGAATTTTTGTAAGCAAAACAGATATTGCCAAAATTACGGGTATAAAAAAGTAAACGAAAAAGAAGAAAAATGCTTGACTGAACAGATTAAACCAGGGTTTATAATCCACATTGCTAATCAATTGTGTTCCAACACCATAAACAATGCCAACCAATACAGGTTCAACAATTAAAAACACTAAAATAGCTAAACTTGCATCAGTTTTCCTAACTGACAAAACCTCAATTAATGACGGAGATATTATCAACATATAAAAAACAGCACCAATAGCATATAAAATTCCAAACCACTTTAACTTATCATGCTCAGGATATTGTTCGAAAATTTTAGAAACTTTCATCAAAAGCATGACCATTGACAACAAAACTAAAAAACCTGCAGTTCCTGCGATTAACCATGAATTTACGACAGAAAATCGACGCACAAATGACTTTATGAAGCTGATAATCATACTGTTACTTTGAAACCATAGAAGATAAAAATAACCGAACAGAACAGCATCAAAGAGCAACTCAGCGGGTTTAATGAAAGTTTTTTGCATTGTTGGCTATTTGATATTTGGGTTATAATGTTTTTCACGGATTTCTTCAATCCATAATTGCTTTTTAAGGGCTTCGACAAGTTGACGTTTTTTCTTTTGCTCAAGTTTGCCACGCAAAACCAGATGAATTCTAAGTAACTGATTTCTACCTAATGTTCGAAAAATATTTTTTACTTGAATGTCGAATTGAGAACTAACAAAATGTTTAATAAAATCTTTGGTTGATTGAGCTGGATTTTTAGGGATTAATTTTGGGTCCACTAAAAGTAGAAATACCGTGTCTGACTTAGCTAAAGTATTGTATGATATTTTACGTTTTCGGGTAACCCATGCAGCGCGGTAAACTTTCTCGGGAAATTTTTGTTTTAAAAGCTGTATATTCTCGCAATCAGCACGATGCACTGTTTGTGTATATTCTGACAAATAGACGTAAATTTTATCGCCAGGACGCGGATTACAGCATTTAGCTTTTTTGACAGAAAGTATTTTAGCCTGGTTATCTTCGTAAATTGCCACTATAGCTTTATCAGTATAAGCAGGTGTAATTTTCTCTGTAGGAATAGATTGTGTTTGTTCTTCTTTAGCAGAAATTTGTTGAATGATAGTTTTGAGTTTGGTTAAATCGATTTTACCTTCTGCAATATCGTTGTAAAACATGTACATTTCGGAATAACCAAAGTACTGCAAAATTTTAGGCACAATTGGGTCGGATAGACTATAACCTAACCTGTCTAAGCGACGTTCGAGAGCTTCTTTAGCAGCCTGAATATCAGCTTTTATCTGCTTAAGTTTGATGTAGTTTTTAATTTGTTTTCGAGCATCACGGGTGATAACGTAGTTAAGCCATTCTGGTTTTGGTTCCTGTTGAGGTGAAGTCAGGATGTTGACAGTATCGCCGTTAGACAGTTCAAAACGGTAATTTACGTGTTCAGATTTATTGGAATGCCAATGGTTTATGATAGCTCCGGTACAATGATGACCAATTTTGGAATGGATTGAATAAGCAAAATCCAACACTGTAGCACCAATAGGTAAGTTTTTAATATCAAGGTCAGGAGTAAAAACATAAATTTCGTCAAAGAGATGTTTAAGAGTAAAGCGTTCGTCATCATCGTCGGTTTCGATGTTATCTTCAATAATTGAGCGTAGCATAGCAAAAGTTTCGTCAGTGTTAATGGCTTCCTCGCCGCCTTCTTTATAAATCCAGTGGGCTGCATCTCCTTTTTCTGCGATCTCGTCCATACGCGAAGTGCGTACTTGTACTTCGACAGGTATATCGCCTGCAGCCAATACAGTAAAATGCAATGATTGATAGCCATTGCTTTTTGGACGGGAAATCATGTCTTTGAGCGTGCCTGGTTTTATCTGGTAATTGCTTGCAATTATGTTATAAACTTGCCAGCAGGTTTTAAGTTCGATTTTAGGGTCAGGTTCAGTGTCTAAAATGATTCGAATTGCAAAAATATCTTTGAGTTTTTCCAGTTCTTGACCTTTGATTTTGACCTTTTTGTAGATTGAGGCAATAGATTTAAGTCGGCTTTTGATGGTGAAATTGTAATTTATATTTTTTCGCAGCAGGTTACGGATATTTTGGACAAATGTATTGAGGTTAAATTCGCTATCATCGAAGAAACTTGCGCGTTTTTTCAGTAGCTGGATATAGTTACGTATTTTGTTGTATTCTTCGGGTTCTGTATTTTTCAGGATAAAATCGTCAAAAAGAGCTTTTATTTTATAGAAACCTAATCGATGAGCAATAGGAGAAAAGACAAATTCAACTTGCTGACGGACGAATTTTTGTAGCTGAGGTGTAAGGTTTGTGTAATTTTGCAACATCATAATAAAATAAGCATCCAAAATAAAAATAGAGCGAAAGTCTTCTAAAATCGATAGAATAAATTTACGTAAATTATTGATATTCTTACGTCTAAGACGGTTAGTTGAACTAAGTTTTAAAACTTTTTCTAATTTAGGCTGATAAGTTTTTAAAAAGTCGAAAACATTAAGAGCATCTTTAACATAAGTAATTGTTTGACGGTCAAAATAATCATATAACTGACTGATGGGCAGAGATTTATTTTTAACAAAATAAAAAATAATTCCTGCCTGTGTAAGGAAAATACCAGCATTAAGAGTTTGTTTAATAAGCTGAGCGAGGTGAAGAGCTTTTTCGTCAGGTGCTATAGGTCTAATTTTATTCAATTTATCTAAAACTTCCTTGTAAATAAGTGTCTCGTCGAACATAGTTATGCAACATCTTGAGATTAACGGAGAGAACATAAAAATTTTTTCAATAAAAATCAACGAGAACAAGGGAAAATGAAGTAGAATTTACAAGACAAAGCATAAAACTTGCCATGCATTTCCATACAAGGCAATAGTGGTCATGCCTGACGGCATAAGAGTATGACATGCGTCTTTTGATGCCCCGTTACCATGCGGGGTTATATATGGGTCGTGTCGCTGGCACTAAGAGAAAAAAAGGTAAAATAATGCGTAGTAAAACAGTGGCTCGGGAGTGACGCCCCGGCCGCCCCGAGTCCCTGGGCAGTGGGGCATTTTTATTTTATAGTCCCCACAATGTATTGCGGGGTTATATATGGGTCGTGCCGCTGGCACTTAAAAAATATACTTGAAAGGTTGACAAAGGGAATAAAGTTTATATATTTGAAATGTAAAGCGGCTCGGGGCATTCCATAGGGAATGTTACCTTGCCGCATCCTTCGGGG
>WFZV01000119.1 GCA_015489395.1 Bacteroidales bacterium | reverse complement strand
GTTATTGCTGCACCACATGGCATGACTTTAGGTGGCGGTACAGAAATTTGTATGCACGCCGACAAGGTTATCGCTCATGCTGAAACTTACATGGGTCTGGTTGAAATAGGCGTTGGTGTTATTCCTGGCGGTGGCGGTACAAAAGAATTTGCTTTACGACTTGGCGATGAATTAAAAGACGGCGATGTACGTGTCAACCGTTTCCAGCAACGATTTTTGACTATTGCACAGGCTAAAGTTTCGACCTCTGCTTACGAAGCCTTTGACCTTGGTTACTTACGTCCTGGCGTTGATGAAGTCATCATCAGCCGTGCGCATCAATTGGCTTATGCTAAACAGGTTGCCCTTAACATGGCTAAAAAAGGCTATGTACAACCCGCACCGCGCCGTGACGTTAAAGTTTTAGGCCGTGAAGCTTTAGGTCTGGTGCTTGTCGGAGCTAATGAATATACCCTGGCACATTACATGTCCGAACACGACAAATTTATCGTGGAAAAACTTGGTTGGGTTATGTCTGGCGGCGATTTAACCAAGCCGCTCTCTGAAGTTGACGAATGGTATTTGCTTGACTTAGAACGTCAAGCTTTCGTTGAATTATGCATGCAACGCAAAACTCTTGAACGCATGCAAAGCCTCATCACAACAGGTAAAATTATTCGTAATTAATCTTTAAACCGAAAAACTGAAAAATCATGGAAGCATATATAGTCGGTGGTTACCGCTCACCAGTTGGTAAAGCACCACGCGGTACACTAAGAAACACCCGTCCAGACGACGTGGCTGTAGCCG
Source organism: Bacteroidales bacterium (assembly GCA_015489395.1). GTDB lineage: Bacteria > Bacteroidota > Bacteroidia > Bacteroidales > S143-33 > S143-33. Next base: position 7,363 of record WFZV01000119.1, on the reverse strand, counting down.
TTATCAAACGGCTTTTACAAGATTTTCCACAAATCGAACATACCCGCATTGACGATATTGTCGTCGGCAATGCTTTTCCCGAGGCAGAAAGCGGAATGAACATGGGACGCTTTCTGTCGCTAATGGCACTGGAGAAAGTCGATGTTCCCGGCTCTACAGTCAATAGATTCTGTGCATCGGGTTTGGAAACCATTGCCATTGCTACTGCTAAAATCCGTGCAGGCTTAGCTGATATTATTATCGCAGGTGGCGCTGAAACAATGTCAATGATTGCAATGGGTGGCTGGCGTTTTGTGCCTAATCCTCAGGTTGCTATGACTCACCCTGACTGGTATTTAAGCATGGGTATGACCTCAGAGATGGTGGCCCGTGAATACGGTATTACCCGCGAAGAAGCTGACCAGTTTGGTTACCAGTCGCACATGAGAGCTATTAATGCCATTGACAAAGGATATTTCAAAGACCAAATCGTGCCAATTAAAGTCAAAGAAGTTTACTACGAAGACGGACAACGAAAAGAAAAAGAAATTATTTTCGACACAGACGAAGGTCCTCGCCGTGACACTTCTTTAGAGAAATTAGCTAAACTCAAACCAGCATTTTCACCCGATGGCATTTCCACGGCAGGCAACTCGTCCCAGATGTCAGATGGCGCTGCTTTTGTTATGGTTGTGTCCGAACGCGCTTTGAAAGAATACAATCTTAAGCCCATCGCAAGACTGGTTGATTATCAAGTAGTCGGCGTAGAACCATATAAAATGGGTATTGGTCCGTTGTATGCAATACCTAAAGTTTTGAAGCATGCAAACATGAAACTGGAAGACATTGATTTAATAGAATTGAACGAAGCATTTGCTACTCAGTCACTTGTAGTTATCAAACATTTAGGTCTTGATATGGATAAAGTCAACGTTAATGGCGGCGCAATAGCACTGGGTCACCCGCTTGGCTGTACCGGAACAAAACTAACAGTTCAGTTAATCCACGAACTTCGCCGTAGAAACAAGAAATACGGTATGGTTACAATGTGTGTTGGCACCGGCCAGGGTGCTGCTGGAATTTTCGAATTATTATAAAAAATTTTTCGAATCATCATAAAAATTTATAACTTTAAACAAACAAAAAAATCTTAAGCTATGTCAAACAACAAAAGAGCTTTAAAAGGCGGTGAATTCCTTATAAAAGACGTTGATTACACACAGGTTTTTATCCCTGAAGAATTTACCGAAGAACAAAAAATGATAGCCGAATCATGCCGCGATTTCATTCAACAGCGCGTGCTTCCTAACGTCGAAGAATTAGACAAACACAACTTAGACCTGCTTATTCAATTGATGAAAGAAGCAGGCGAAATGGGCTTGTTGGGTATATCCGTACCAGAAGAATACGGCGGATTTGGCCAAAATTTCGTAACCGCAATGCGGGCATTGGAAGAAATAGGTAAGGGATTTAGCTTTGCTGTAGCCTATGCTGCTCACACAGGTATTGGTACTTTACCGATTTTGTATTTCGGCAATCAAGAACAAAAACAAAAATACTTGCCTAAATTAGCTACAGGTGAATACATTGGAGCTTACGCACTTACCGAACCAGAAGCAGGCTCGGATGCTAACGCCGGTAAAACGAAAGCAGTACTAAGCGAAGACGGTAAATACTACATCCTCAACGGTACTAAGATGTGGATTACCAACGCTGGAATTGCTGACGTATTTATTGTTTATGCCAAAATCGATGACGACCCAAACCTTAGCGCATTTATCGTCGAGAAAAACACACCGGGCTTTAAATTAGGTCAGGAAGAAGAAAAAATGGGTATCCGCGGCGCTTCGACACGTCAAATTTTCTTCGAAGATGCTAAAGTGCCTGTCGAAAACCTGCTTGGAGAACGTAACAAAGGCTTTAAAATCGCTCTTTACATCCTCAACCTGGGACGTATAAAACTGGCTGGCGCTACTATAGGCGCAGCAAAAGGTGCTATCAATTACTCTGTCGACTATGCTAAACAACGTAAACAGTTTGGCACATACATAGCTAACTTTGGCGCCATCAAGCACAAATTAGCAGAAATGGTTATCCGTACTTTTGTAACCGAATCATTGACCTACCGAGCAAGTCAGAATATCGAAGACGAAGAAGAAGCTTTGAAGCAGGAAGGTATGGACAAAGACCGCGCAGCTATCGAAGCTATACGTCAATTCGCTATCGAAGCATCTATAGCCAAAGTCTTTGGTTCTGAAGCCCTCGACTATGTCGTCGACGAAGCTGTGCAAATCCACGGTGGTATGGGCTATTCTGCTGAAATGCCTGTCGAACGCGCTTATCGTGACTCGCGTATTAATCGCATCTTCGAAGGCACTAACGAAATTAACCGTCTGGTCATCGTCGGTGAATTGCTCAAACGTGGTATGAAAGGCGAATATGATTTACTCACGCCAGCAAAAGAAGTTGCAAAAGAACTTATGGCTATTCCTGACTTTGGCAAAGGCTCTGAAGATTATTTCGAAAAGAAACACAAGTTAGTTAAAAACTTCAAGAAAGCTATATTGATGGTCGCTGGTGCTGCTCTGCAGAAATTCGGACAGGCCTTCCAGGAAGAAGAAGAAATTATCATGAATGTAGCAGATATGCTTATGCTCACTTATGCCACAGAATCTACTTTGCTTAGAGTCGAAAAGCTTAGCAAGATGTACGACCCTGAAAAACTCGCAATTTACAAAGACATCCTGGACGTATTTAGCTTTGACACTGCATGGAAAATGTACAAAATCGGTGTTGATACTATTAATGCTTTTGCTAAAGGAGACGAACAACAAGCCATGTTAATGGGTATTAAACGATTCACAAAAGTTGACCCAGTCAACACCAAAGACGCTCGCAGAAGAATCGCTAACAAACTCATTGATGACGGATTTTATAACTTCTAAAATTATGGCTAAAGACGTAAAAAAACTTCTTACAAGCAAGTGGCGATTGAGACTTTATTTCCTTAAGTCTCTGCCACTTGCCTTTATTGCGGGGCTACAGGTCGAAAAAATTGACGACACACAGGTTAGCGTAAGTGTGCCGTTTAACTATATCAACAAAAACCCGTTTAGGTCTATGTATTTTGCGTCTCTGAGCATGGCCGCCGAACTTTCAACGGCTATTATTAGCCTTATGGCTGTCTCTTATGCACCTGTCCCCGTGTCTATGCTCGTAACAAACATGCAAGCTCAGTTTATCAAAAAGGCTAAAACAAAAATTACTTTTACCTGCTACGATCTGGAACCTATTTTCAACACAGTTAAACAAGCTGTCGAATCAGGGCAAGGGCGAACCGTCACAGTTAAAACTACGGGTGTAGACCGTCAGGGGCAGGTGGTTGCTGAATTCCACATTACCTGGTCATTTAAACCTAAAAAAACAACTCAAAATGCAAATTAAAAGAAACTTCGACATATTAGAAAAACTAGTCAATGAAACTAAACCACCCGTCGCCCTTGCTGTCAAACGACACAATAAATGGGAAACTTTTAGCCCTCAGGATTATCAAAAATACGCTAATTACTTCAGTTACGGTCTGTTAGAACTGGGTTTCAAAAAAGGCGATAAAATCATCACAATATCCAACAACCGCCCGGAATGGAACTTCGTCGATATGGGCATGGGACAAATAGGCGTTATCCACGTACCGGTCTATCCCAACATGAGCCTCGGCGAGTACGAATTTATTTTCGAACACTCTGAAGCCAGAATGTTTATTGTCTCATCCGCCGAATATTACCTTAAAGCCAAAACTGCCGCTGACAAACTCCAAAACATCGAAAAAATTTACACTTTCGACAAATTAGACGGCGCTCCAAATTGGCATGAAATTATCCAATTAGGCCGCGAAAACGAACACAAATGGAAAGACAAACTCCCTGAAATTAAAAACAGCATCCAGCCCGACGACTTGCTTTCAATAATATACACTTCTGGCACAACCGGTCGTCCTAAAGGAGTTATGCTAACCCATTGGAACTTCATGAGTAATGTTCTGGCTACTACTCCACTCTATCCCATTGAGAAAGGTCACGGCTACATGAGCATTTTGCCACTATGCCATGTCTTTGAACGCGAAGTCAATTACATGATTCAAAACAAAGGCGCGACGATTTATTATGCTGAAAAAATCGATACTCTGGTACGTGACATCAAGGAAGTACCTGTTCACGGTTTTGCCGCTGTCCCTCGTGTGTACGAGAAAATTTACGACAGAATTATCGTTGAAGGTAAAAAACTCAAAGGTTTAAAGAAAAAAATCTTTTTCTGGGCTATCAACTTAGGGCTTGTCTATGACCCCAACGAAAATAAAGGTCCGTGGTATAAACTGCAGTTGAATTTAGCCCGTAAGTTAGTGTTTAAAAAGTGGCAAGAAGCCCTGGGTGGGAAAATTATCGCTCTTATATCTGGCGGTGCAGCTTTGCAGCCACGTTTAGCCCGCATTTTCCACGCTGCCCAAATGCCTATTTACGAAGGTTATGGACTTACTGAAACCTCGCCGGTTATTGCTGTCAACTATCCTGGACACGTAAAAATAGGTACTGTAGGGCCTGTTTTGAGTAATGTTAAGGTTAAAATCGCTGATGATGGTGAAATACTGGTTAAAGGACCAAATGTCATGAAAGGCTATTACAAAGACCCGGAAAAAACTGCACAAGTCTTTGACGATGAAGGCTGGTTCCACACTGGCGATATTGGCGAATTGGACGAAGATGGATATTTGAAAATCACTGACCGCAAAAAAGAAATGTTTAAACTCTCTACCGGCAAATACGTTGCACCACAAGTGGTTGAAAATATTTTCAAAGAATCACCGTTTATCGACCAATTATTTGTTGTTGGTGAAAAAGAAAAATTTGTCGCTGCTATTATAAGCCCTGATTTTGAATACCTTATTGCCTGGGCAGTTAAAAACGGCATTATCTTCCGCGATACACAGGAATTAATCAAACATCCAAAAGTCATCGAACGTTTCCAGCAAGAAATCGATAAATACAACAGACGACTTGGCAGACACGAACAAATAAAAAAATTCGCTCTTACCTGCCGTAAATGGACACCAGAAACTGGCGAACTGTCTCCTACTCTTAAACTTAAACGTAAATATCTCAAACAGCTTTACAAAGCAAAATTAGACTATCTTTACGGATATACTGACGACCCGGGCGATTTAGGACTAAGAAAAGAAGACGATCTGCTCAGCATTTCGTCAATGCCTAATCCACCAGAAAATACCGTTACACCCGACGATAGCACTAAATCCGATGACGATTAATTCTTTTTAAACTTAAAAACTAAAAAAACTCTGACTTATGAAAATACTCGTTTTAATTAGCAACGTCCCTGACACAACTACGAAAGTCAAATTCAAAGACAATAAATTCGACACAACTGGCGTACAATGGATTATCAATCCATGGGACGAACTGGCCCTTACACGGGCTTTAGAACTGAAAAAAGAATCCAACGGCAAAATAGAAAAAGTTGCCGTTGCCATGGTAGCTGAAAAATCAGCAGAACCTACAATCCGTAAAGCCCTGGCAATGGGCGCCGACGAAGCTTACCGTATCGACACCACAGCTAAAGACTCTTACAGCACCGCTGCTGAACTGGCCGAAGCCCTGAAAGACAAAGACTTTGACCTGATCATGGCTGGCCTCGAATCTTCGGACTACAACGGACTGTCGGTCGGCGCAATGTTAGCCGAACTTTTAGGCATAAACTCTGTTTCTGCTGTCTCTGGGCTGGAGTTTGACGGCGAAAAATTCATTGTCAAACGCGATATCGAAGGCGGTTACGAAAAACTTACTGTACAAACCCCATTCGTGGCTGTCGTACAAAAAGGTATTGCTATCGTGCCTCTTATCCCAAATATGCGCGGAATCATGATGGCTAAACGTAAACCAATACACGTCATCCCTGCTAAAGGCGTAGAACCTTTAATCGAAATGGTCGAATTCGAATTACCTAAACCTAAACCTCCTGTTAAATTAGTCGAAACTGCTGAAGAACTCATTAACCTTCTTCACAACGAAGCTAAAGTCATCTAATCTAAAACCTTAAAACCGAAGAACCATGATCTTAGCATACATACAAAACTTTGACGGCAAACTAAAAAAAGCAAGCTTTGAAATCGCATCCTATGCCGCAGCTATAGCTAAAATGGCTAATACCGAAGTCCTGGGCATCGTCCTGGGTCAAATACCCGACGACCAGCTTCAAAAACTCTCACAATACGGCGTAAACAAATTAGTTAACGTAACAAGCCCAAACTTAGAACCTTTCGACCCTAAAGTATATACCGAAGCCGTTGCAAAAATCGCTGAAAACAACCAGATTACTGGCTTTGTCTTTATCAATAACAACGAAGGCCGGGCTATAGCTCCACGAATCGCTGCCCGTTTTAAAGCAGGCATTGTATCAGCTGTTACACAACTGCCTGAATCTGTCAACCCGCTGACAATCACAAAAAAAGTCTTTACTGGCAAAGCTTTCGCTAAAACCATTGTTAAAAGCGATAAATTCGTTATTACACTTTTCCAGAACTCTTACGGACTCCAGGAAGTTCCTGTTGACATGACTATCGAAAAAATCGAGTTAGACCTGCCACAACCAGCCATTACAGTTATCGAGAAAAACGTTGATATTTCTGGCAAAATACCTTTGACTGAAGCTGAAATCGTTGTCTCTGGCGGCCGCGGCATGAAAGGACCTGAATACTGGGGACCATTAGAAGAATTTGCACGGCTACTGGGTGCTGCTACAGCTTGCTCAAGGCCTGTGGCTGACGAAGGCTGGCGTCCTGCTTCTGAACACGTCGGACAAACCGGAAAAATCATAGCACCTACAGTTTACTTTGCCTTCGGAATATCAGGCGCAATACAGCATATTGGCGGCGTTAGCAACTCTAAATACATCGTAGCTGTCAACATCGACAAAGACGCTCCGATTTTCGAAGTAGCAGACTACGGTATTGTCGGCGATGCTCACAAAATCCTGCCAGAACTCATCGAAGCTGTCAAAAAACTTAAACAAAGCGACTCCTAAAAAACTCAGTACATCACACATAGTGGCATAGCCACGACCATCACATAACCCCGCAGGGAACTGCGGGGCCTCTAGTGGCGTAGCCACTCCCAAATGCCGTAGGCATGGCATAACTAAAGCGCTGTATGGAAATGCAGCGCTTTAGTGGCATAGCCACGACCATCACATAACCCAGCAGGGAACTGCGGGGCCTCTAGTGGCCTAGCCACTCCCAAATGCCGTAGGCATGACCATCATGTAACGTCGTATGGAAGCTGCAGGGGGATCGATGCCGTAGGCATGCCCATCATGT
>WFZV01000118.1 GCA_015489395.1 Bacteroidales bacterium | reverse complement strand
TAAGGATACTTTGACTTTTTATCCATTGGCTTTTGGTTAAATACGGCATTGTTTGCCATATCTCTTGCCAATCCGATCGGATTGGCAAGAGATATGGCAAACAATGCCGTATTTAACCAAAAGCCAATGGATAAAAAGTCAAAGTATCCTTAAATCTCTCTGGCTAAGAATTATAAATAAACGGGAAGGACGAAAATCAGTTAAAATCATGCCCGCTATAGCCTGATACCCATTACTAAAATATCATCAAGTTGCTTGCGGTTGCCTTTCCATTGCAGATGACGCTCTAACAGAATTTCTTTTTGTTTGTGCATCGGCAAAGGTGCGATTTGCATTATCAACTCCCTGAATCGACGAGTCATGAATTTTTTACCCTTAGGCCCGCCAAATTGGTCTGCGTAACCGTCTGTAAACATGTAAATTGTGTCGCCTGACTGTATTTTAAAAATGTGATTGGTGAATGATTCGTTGATGTTATAGAAAATACCGATTGGCATATCATCGCCCTTAAATTCTATGAATTCTCCATCGCGAACAATCCAGAGAGGATTGTTCGCTCCAGAAAAATGCAGTTCATCGTTACGTCTATCAATGATGCAAAAGGCTATATCCATGCCGTCTTTTGTGGAATGCGGCGATTCTTCCTGCTTCAAAAACCTAATGACATAATCACGTAAAGTGTTGAGAATTACGTTTGGCTCCAGACTTTCATACTCGATTTTTGCCACGATTTCGTTGAGAAAAGCAATGCCCAACATGGACATAAACGCACCCGGTACTCCATGCCCTGTACAGTCTGCCGCTGCTATGAGAATTTTGTCTTTTATCTGGCTGACCCAGTAAAAGTCGCCGGAAACAATGTCGCGCGGCAAATAAAGGATAAAGTTGTGAGGCAACAGCCGGTCAATGAACGACTTAGGAGGCAAAGCAGCTTGCTGTATCCTGCGTGCGTAGTATATACTTTGTGTGATGTCGCGGTTCTGCTTTTCGATTTTTTCCTGTGCAAGTTTGATTTCTGTAATATCAGCGTTGATGGAGAAGATTTTAACCAGTTGATCGTTGTTGTCGTACATTGGAGTCAAGGACGAACGAATCCATAATAATTTGCCTTTTGGTGTGATGAGCTTAAAAGTGTATTCTGCTGATTGCTTGTTTTTCAGTGCGTTTTCGATATAATTTAAAGTTTTTGTGTCCAGGGAAGTAAAAATGATATTGTCGCCATAATATTGTTTAAATTCTTCAAAGCTCATGTCCAACATACGTTCAAACCCGCGGTTGACCCATTCGATTTTACCAGAGTTATCGGCGATAATTACTCCATTGTCAGTAAGCTCGACAACGGTTGAGAGTTTGGCCAATTCAAAGTTTTTGCGCTCTAATTCTTTTGCCTGTTTGAGGATTTGTTCGTTTTTGCGCCTGATTTCTTCTTCAGCTTCTTTGATTTTTGTGATGTCTGTGTCGATAAGGATTATTTTGACGACTTTGTTATCGTTGATAATAGGTGTAATGGTCGAATGAATCCAGATTTGTTGACCCAGGCGTGTTGTTATTTTAGAGTCTAAGTCCACAGAGGTTTGTTTGTTGATACACAGTTCGATAGCATGTTTTAGGTGGGGGTTGAAGTTAAAAATATTATTATCGAAAAAGTTGTTGAGCATTTGCAGTGTGTAGCCGTAAAGTTTTGTAAAACCAGAGTTTATCCATTCGAATGTGCCGTCGGTTTGTAGGATAGCTACGGCGTTACTGGTTTCACTGGCAACGATAGAGAGTTTTTCCAATTGTTCTGCCTGTGCCTGGATTTGTTCTTTTTGTTGTTGGAGAATGATGTTTTGTTGTTTTTGGATTTTATAGCTTTTGTAAATGAAGTATGAAAGTATTCCAATGATTACCAGCAGGATAAAGAACACAGCAATAACAAGCCGTTGCATGTTCAGCTGCCAGGTAAGTGTGGAAAGTTGCTTTTGTTTAAGTCGGACTTCTCGTTTGATGTCCTGCATTTTGCGTTGCTGCTCGTCTAACATTTTCATTTGCCGTTGATAGAGCAGCTGTTCTTCTTTGATTTTGTTTTTGTAGTGGTTGATAAGTTTTTGTGTTTTTTGTATTTCCTGCTCTTTTTGTTTTAAAGTAGCAATCTGGGTTTGCAACTGGTTTTGATAGGTAATGAGTTGGGAATAAAGTTTTTGCAGTTTAGCTTTTTGTTGAGCAATTTCTTGTTGGCCTTTAGCAATGATTTGTTCTTGTTGCTGGATGTATGCTTTTTGTTGACGTATTTTTTGTTTTTGAATTTCGACCTGTTTAAGTTTTTCCTGTAGTTCTTTTTCTTTGTTTTTTAATTGCGATTCGACTTTTTGCAGCTCTTTTCTGGTTTGTTGAAGTAATTTTTTTGCATTCAGGTCAATGCCATTTAATTGGTCAAAAGCCTTACGATCAAGCAGGCTAATACCATGGTTCATAATGTTTTCCAGATTGTACTCAAAATTAACTTTTTCGCCAGATGCTTCGACGAACAGATTAATCATTATGTTTTGCTTGTCGTACCATTCGTCGGTGATGATTAGGGTCGAATAAGGAGAAAGTATATCCATTATTTGGCGTACCTTGTCGTTATGTTCGGGTGGGATGTAGAACATCTGGCAGTTGCCGCAATAGTTTTTTATATCATCGATGGTTTTGAAATTAATTACTTTGTAATCAATGCCTGTTGAGAATTTACTTGGTTTGTATTTTTTCAAAGCTTCTAACATGGGGCGGGGACACTGATAAGTGCCTAAATAAATGTGGTCTAAAGCAGCGTCGTTTTCCCATGCCAGGTATTTTTGTATCGTCCAGATCAGCTTAGCTTTTTGTTCTTCGATTGGGATATACTGACTAAAAGCTGATTGACTGGCTACTAAAACGAGAAATATGTAAAGTAAAAGCTTTTTCATCAAAGTTTTACCAGAGTGTTTTAACCCAAAAGTACAAAAATCCTTCCTAATTCTGTTAAACCAAAGTGAGACAAAATTTGAACTGTGTTCGTAAAGCTTAATCTAATTTTAGTAAATTTTTATCGATAAAATGTACCACTGACAGGACAAAGGTAATTAATTTTTGTCAGTTTTATGTACGCAAGCTTCAATTAAATGGTTGACGTTTTCATAAAGTTTTAGTTCTTTTAAATCGATTTTAATTTTTCCCTGACAATCAAAAGTCTCAAAACTTGCAGCAAAACGCAGGTCTCCTATGTCGAAAATCAAATAATCCGTGTCGTAATCAGTAAAATGGTCTTTGTCCCTGCGGTCGCGGCTTATACCAAGGTCAGTCGAGAAAATTTTTTGTCCATTGTTCACTACATCGACATTTTTTAACACAAAATCAAAAAATTTATGCTTAATGTTTAAAGGCAGGTCTTCGTAAAAGTCAACGAATTTTTGTTCAAATTGTTTATTTGCAATGTGCAAAAGTCCAAGTAAAATAGCTACTGCAGCGTAATTTGTTGCCCAAAAACGGTCATGGTCTTGCCGCATATAGCCTGTTTCGATTAAAATCGTGCGGACTTTATTCGAACTAAACCAATCTCCAAACGCCGTGGGCATGTACGAATCATTGTATTTAGCAATATTTATATGCGAAATAAGCTCAAACGCAATTTTACCAGCTACTGACATTGCTTCGAAGCGTTGTTCAAGGGCTTGTACTTGCGGATCAGCAGACGGAACAAGCAAAGCAAGTGCTGTTGGCTCAGGCGAGTTGGCTGTGCCGTAGTAAATTTCTTGATCGTGAAGATTAAATGCCCATTGCGGCTTGAAATTTTCAAAAGTTTCCCGTAAAACCCTGCTTTCTGGAGCTGTGAGCTTTAAAGCATCGCGGTTTAAATCAATTTGCCAGGCATTACGGCGTTGACGCCTTACTGCTCCATCGGGATTTAGCATTGGAATGGCCAGAATTTTAAGCTGCGACAGTATCCGTTGCGAAATGTGATTGTCAATGTGCGTTAAATAATCCAGAACTTTGAGCAAGGCAAGCGTACTGGACGGCTCGTTACCGTGCATCTGCGACCAGAGCATAACAGGCGTGCTGCCAGTGCCAAGGCTTACCCGAAAAATGCTGCGTTTCTCAATACTTTGACCTATCGTGGTGAAATCAAAGTGGTTTGTTCTTAAAAAATCGACAAGTAGTTTATAATCAAGCGATTGTCTGTGTATTTTCGACGAATTTAACTGTGAAAAGTCAGAAAAAATGACCTTAATATCAATGCTGCTGGACATATTGCTCAAGCAGGTTTAGCAATTTTTTTCGACCAACATAATCAATAATCCATTCAAAATTCGAAAATTCACTAAAATTTTGCTTATCTGCTTCGATAAGTATGTTCGAGTACGCAAATTTTATCCCGTAATCAACGATTTTCTGATGATCAAAAGCCAATTCAGGCAGGTCTAAAATATTAAACCATGCAGAAGCTTCAGCATCATCAGCGCCATGGGTTCGTGCCATGGTCGATTCTATGAGACTAAAAAACACAACCGAAACAGTGCGACCACGTGGATCACGGTCTAATTCACTAAATGCCTTCATCTGAATCAATGGGACTCCCAAAAGCTCGGTTTCTTCGGCAAGCTCGCGGGCAACACATTCTTCTAAAGTTTCATCGATATTTACAAAACCGCCGGGTAGAGCGTATTTGTCTTGAAAAGGCTCGAATTTTCGCTTGATAAGTAGCAGCTCAAGCGAGTTTTTTAAATTATTGTAGCCCAGCACAAAAGCGTCTGTCGTGAGAGCTGGACGAGGATATTTGTAACAGTGCATTTTCTTTAAATTTTAACGAAATTCTGCAAACGATAATTATAAAATTTTATCAATGTCAAAGCTAATAATTTAATCGAAAAAAATAAATTAAATGCTTTTAAAATCAAAAAGTTGTTTGTTGCGTTCGGTGATTTTGACCAATTGACCGCATGCAGCTGCGATATCCGCTCCTTTGCTACGACGTACAGTTACCACAAGATTACGTTTTTCTAAAAACCTTTTAAATTCTTCGACACGTTCCGGCGGACTCTTGCGAAATGGGCTGCCTGGTGTCTCGTTGTATTCGATAAGGTTGATTTTTGACGGAAAATTTTTTGTGAACTCAATCAGGGCTTTTGCATCTTTTATGCTGTCATTGACACCGTAAAGCATCAGATATTCGAAAGTGAAACGTTTGCCGGTTTTTTTGTGAAAATATTTCAAAGCTTTGACAAGCTCTGGTAACGGATTTGTCTTGTTGACTGGCATGATGGATGAGCGCACTTCGTCGATGGCACTATGCAGCGAGATGGCAATATTGAATTTAGGCTTTAAGTCTGCCAGACGGTAAAGTTCTTTGATTATTCCGACAGTCGAAAGCGTTATTCTTTGTGGCGAAAAGCCAAGACCTTGCGGTGAGGTAATCAAATCAATGGCTCGCAACGTATTGTCTAAGTTTAAAAG
>WFZV01000117.1 GCA_015489395.1 Bacteroidales bacterium | reverse complement strand
TACAAAAGCTTTATTCATCCGACTTTTTACTATATGGGATACGACTACCAGCCTGACACAGTGCGGACATTTGTAGCATATTTGCTCCTTTTATTGTACCTGTTTCTGTTCGTTATAATACCGATGACGGATTTCATGTTTTTTGTCAATAGTTTGGTGTACCTTTTTTATTTAATTTCAGCTCTCGTAGTATTTAAAAATCACCCGGATTACAGGTATATCATACTGTTTTTCAACCTGTTATTCGTCAGTTTAATGTTGATTATTTCGCCAATAAAAATCAGATTTAGGCAACCAAAATTCAAAATTGATTTAATCACAACTTTTTTAATCATTCTTGCTTTAAGTGTTCCATTTTTCCTGAAGTTCAAACTCAACTTCTCCATAAAAAGTCTTACCGATTTCTTAACTCCGGGTGTAGATTTACGTAGAACGGCTTTTCAAAATATTAATTCCTGGCAAATTTATCTTTACTCGTGGCTGTCTAAAATTTTTATTCCTGTTTTCCTTATCATGAGCATTATTAGAAAACGCTATGGCCTGACAATACTGGGATTTGTGTTAATGCTCTATTTTTATTTAAATTTTACACAGAAAGTCGTTTTTTATGGAGCTATTTTGGTAACTTTATTAGCTTTTATCAACGACTATAAAAAACTCACATTAGCATTAATTTTAGGCCTAATTTTCAGTGTTTTAGTTGGAATAAGTATAAGACTTCTTAAAGGTAATTATTTAATCGAAGGGCTTTTTGTAAAAAGGATTTTCATTTTGCCACAACTGTTAAATGTTTTTTACTTTGACTTTTTTCACGCTCAAAAATTGCATTTATCATATAGTTTTTTAAGTCCATTTTTCCATTACCATTACAAAGTCACACCACCATTTTTAATCGGTAAGGAATATTTTCATAACCCAATGATTTCGGCGAATAATGGTTTTATCAGTCAGGGGTATATGGATTTTGGTTATTTGGGGGTTATCGTTTATACTTTGATAATTGTGGTTATTTGGCTGTATTTTAACAGTTTAGACATACATCCTGCATACTCAGGCATGTTTTTAATTTTGTTCTTTTCTTTCGTCTCATCGTTTTGGACAACTGTTATACTAACCCATGGAGCTATTTGGCTGATTATTTTAGCATATTTCATGTTGGATAAATACAGGTCAAACCCCTCGCCCGGATAATCCTTTTATGTCAATAATTTTTTGTAAACCGATAAAAGTGTTTTTTCTTCATTTTGCCAGTTAAACTGCTCTTTTACAGCCTGATATCCGCGGCTACCCATTTCACGGAGAGTGCGTTCATCTTCCAGCATTTTTACGATTAAATGAGCGAATTGTGCATAATTCTGGGTATCGACACTTACCCCGCAGTTGCACTTGCTAACAAGCTTTTTCCAGAATGGAATATCGTTATAAATAAAAGGCAGGCCCATGTTCATGTACTCGAACATTTTTACCGGGTAAATCTCAAGGTACTGTGGGGTTTTTCGCATTGGAACCAGTCCCAGGCGAACGATTGAAAGTATTTGTTCGACTTGTGGCTTATTTACAAAGCCGTAATATTTAACGTATTTCCAGCCAGGATGGGATTTGGCTTTCAGTTCTGTTTGTTTGTTGTAAAAATTCCCGGCCAGATGCAAAATCACTTTTCCATAGAGCAAATTAATGGTTTCTAACATATCGAAAAGTCCCCGCGACTCGGAAAGCCCTCCTACGTATGCAATGGCATTAGCTGCTTTTTGTGTCCAATCGATTTGTTTTTCCTCAAAAATCGGAAAATTTCGAACCATAGCCACTTTATCCGTCAATTTTGACACGCGTTCGTAAATAAAATGCGTCACGACAATATTATAATCGACTCGACGGATTATTTTTTCTTCGTAATGTTTAACAAATTGCGAAATAAGTTTAACAAGACATTTGGGCAAATATTCTTTGTGATAAACCTGTTTTGGCAGGTCTTCGTGTATGTCGTAAATAACCTTTTTGCCTCTTTTCTTGAGTTTTAGGGCTATTCGTCCAAGTTCTGGATCATGGTAATGATAAATTTGTGCATCGATTTGCAAAGCTTTTTCAAGAGCCAATTTTGAGAATTTTGAAAATCTTTCTCGCCGGTTTTTAGGTTTTCCAAGATCGAAAATTTTTATACCATCGACTATAGCATCGCCTTTACCGTCTGCAACGATCAGATTTACATCATATCCTGCAGCTAAGAGCGACTTACATTCTTTGTGAAAAATCCTGGTATCAAAGCGTGGATGAACTGTGGTTATATGGCAAACTTTGGTCATAGCAAATTAAATTAAAATTAAGTTCGACAAAGGTAAGAAAATCTTTATTTTAGCTTCAAAACCATTAAAAAATTTTTATCTTAACAGTTAAAAACAATTAAACATTATTAACAAATTAGGTGAACCAGAACGTTTATGTGTAATAAAAATGGATATATGGATGAAAGCGAAAAATTTATGGGTTTGGACGCGGCTGAATTTGAGAGTCTTTTTAAAGAAAAATTTAAACCGCTAACAGCTTTTGCTTATAAGTATGTCAAGGACCTGGATTTAGCCAAAGAGCTTGTCCATGAAGCTTTTTTAAAGTTATGGGAAAACCGCGATGTAATTGACAGAAACCGCAATATTAAATCGTATTTATACACTGTCGTGGCGAATTTATCGATGAATTACATACGGGACAATAAAAAATTCATCAGCACAGAGCAAATTTACGAATGGGACGTTAAGCCTGAAAATTTCAGGAATTACGCTGAACAAAACGAATTGAGCGAAGCGATTATTAGTGCAATTGACAGGTTGCCAAAGAAAATGCGACAAATATTTATTATGAGCCGTTTTGACGGTCTTACTCATAAACAAATCGCTGAAAAATTAGGCATTTCGCCCAAAACAGTCGAAAATCAAATCGGCAAAGCACTTAAAAAACTGCGAAAAGACCTTAAAATTTACCAGAATTACACAAAAAACTAATTCAAAATCAGCAATTTATGAACAAAAACACTCAAAATACAAACATCGACAAACTGCTAAAACAAGCGCAAATCCCACGCGAAATCATGGAGATTGACGTGGACGCCGAATGGCAACACTTTACCCATAAAGCTAAAGTGAAGCATTTTAAACCTCGTAAAACATTAAATCTTTACCGCATAAGCGCCATTGCTGCTTCGATTATAATTATTTTCGCATTGTACCTCAATTTCTTTGCTTTTACCACTATCACAACTAAAAACGTCCAGAAAATCATATTAAACGACAAGTCGACCGTCACCCTGTCTAAAGGAAGTACACTTAAAATCAGCAAACTATACGGCATTTTTAACCGAAAAGTAAAACTAAACGGCGTTGCATTTTTCGAAATTACTCATAACTCCCTCAAACCGTTTATTGTACGCACAAAAAGATTTAACATTAAAGTTCTGGGAACTAAATTTTTAGTCTCAACCCCAAAAAAACAAGTATCTGTAACTCAAGGCATTGTACAGGTAAAAACTTTTAAACATAAAACACTACTTACAAAAGGCCAGCAAGCTAAAATCACAAAAAATCAAATAATTACCACAAGTTTTAGCACTAAAAGACCTATACTGCAAACGGGTAAAATCTCATTTGATTCCACAAGTCTGGAACAAGTCGCACAAAGTCTTTCACTTATTTACGCCCAGCCAGTTCACGTGAGCGACAACATTAAAAATTACAAACTAACAGCAACATTCGAAAACCAACAATTAGACACTGTCCTAAGCATTATAGCCCGCGCATTGGACATCAAAGTTGTCAGGGAAAACGGCCAATATTTGCTGACAAAGTAATTTTCTTCAACCTCCCGACTAAACAAACGGTCAAAAATTTTAATTTTTATATTAAAATCTGACTTATATCTACGATTATTTGTTAGATTGTCTAAATTTATTTGAGAAATTTTCAAACAAAATTTATTTTAACCGCCAGCCTTAAATTCTTAAACAACTCTTTGTGAACACCTTTGCCAGAAAAATTCTCATTATTAGCATATTTTTTCTATCGACCACCTCACTGTTTTCACAACAGCTTATCACATTAGAGCTTAGAAACAAGCCGCTTAAAACTGTATTACAAAATATCAGCAGGCAAAGCGGCTATTTTTTTGCATATTCGTCAGACAAAATCAATAATAATCAAAAAGTTACAATCATCGCCGAAAAACAACCTCTTAACATTGTTCTACAAAAACTTTGCGACCAATTAAACTTGACTTATACAATAGCTGAAAAACAAATCATTCTCAAACCTTCAACAGAAATTCCTAAACCTCTTCACCAACGAACAATCCAATATTTCACAATTAGCGGTTATGTCACTGACTCAACATCAGGCGAAAACCTGATTGGTGCGAATATTTATTTAGACCAAAAACTTAAGGGCTTTTCCAACGAACTGGGCTATTTTACGATAAAATCCTCAAAAGGTCTGCACCAGCTTAAAATTCAGTACACTGGTTACAAAAGCTTTGTAAAAAAAATCAATATCCAAAACGACACATTCATAAAAGCCAAACTCACTATCGAGCCACAAATCCTGGACATTGTAGTCGTTACAGCAAAAAACAACACAGGATTAAGCAACAGCTCATTAGATTTCCAGGATTTCAAACGGCAAATTATCCTTCGCAACCCTGGACTGGGCGGCACTTTCGATGCTTTAAAAAATTTGCAAGCTATTCCGGGATTCAATTTCATGGGCGATGGCTCGCTAATTTTCAACGTACGCGGTGGTCTTCGCTCTCAAAACCTCATAACAATCGACGACGCCCCTCTGTTTAATCCGGTCCACCTCCTTGGCTTTTTCTCCTCAATATCTCCGTATGCAATCAACACAATCCGCGTCTTTAAAGATTACATTCCAGTCAAATATCCAGGGGCAGGCTCAGCTGTTATAGATATTCAACTTCGCAATGGGAATTACTACAGAAAACAAATCCAGGCAGTTATAAATCCTATCCTGAACTCTTATTTAATCGACGGGCCAATCACCAAAGGCCGCTCAAGTTTTATGCTCACCCTGCGGCATTCTAATTATTTGAATTTCAACTTAAACAATAAAAAGAGCCTGTTAAATATAAATTTTGCTGACCTGCAGGCTAAACTTAACTTCAAACTTTCGAAATCAAACAAAATTAGCATCACAGGTGTACTTGGCGGCGACAAAATCAAACTTACGCAAAATTTCCTTGCTTCTAAGATTTGGTGGTACAACGCTGCTGGAACATTTCGATGGTTTCATACTTTTTCGCCCAATTTACTGCTAAAAACTGTTGCTTATGCTGGCAGTTACACGTATTTCTTGCAATTTAAACCTGACACGACCAACATATTTAACTCTTTGATTTTTAAGACAGGCATAAAATCCGACTTAACTTACCACTTTAACCAAAATTCGATTCTCCTTGGTGCAAATCTTAATTATTATTATTTCAATCCTGCAAATATCAACGATTATGCTTATCTTCCTTCGCAAAATGCAACGGAAAATAGCTTTTACTTAGGTAGCCAATGGTATTTTGATGATTTTAAGCTCAATGCAGGTTTAAGTTACCGTTTTTTTGCAAACTTTGGTCCAACGTATTTATACCAGTTTGACAGGCTCCACAACTTCATTGGTATCGACACAATCGGATTTAAAATTTACCATACTTTTTCGGCCTTAGAGCCACGTATTTCTTTGAGTTACAAACTATTACCCAGATGGATAATTAAATGTTCGTGGGGGAAATATTATCAATTTTTGCAATTGTTGAGCAATTCTATCAGCCCATTTACTACTGTGGAAGCATGGTTGCCATCAAGTCCCAATATTCCGCCGATTAAGTCCTGGCAAGCAGCTCTGGGAATAGCAAAGATTAATAGTGAGATTAATTTTTCGGTTGAAGTGTATTATAAAAAAATCTTCAATTTTGTTGAGTTTTCTAACTTCTCGAGCCTTTTGTTCAATCCGTACATTGAAGGACAATTGCGGTTCGGACATGCTGTTTCGTCTGGCATCGAAATATCTGCGCGTCGTGACAAAGGACGGTTAAATTTCTGGTTAGCTTACAATTATTCCCGGACCTTTTTTCAAACGCCAGATTTATGGGGAAACGCCTGGTACCCCGCGCATTACGACAAACCGCATATTTTCTATTTTAACTTAGCATACAATAAAAACCGCTTACAGGCAGGCTTGACGTTTATTTATACCTCGGGCAACAGGTTCACTGCTCCGGTAGGATTTTACGAAGTTTTAGACCACTTAGCACCAGTTTACTCTCTACCTAATAATGCTCAAATGCCGCCATATCAACGGCTCGACCTCTTCCTCAAATACAGACTTAACCGCAAAAAACGCAACTTTGAACATTATTTGACCCTTTCGATTTTTAATGTACTAAATCGCAAAAATGCTGTATTGGTAAGTTTTAACAAAATTTACGACCAACAAAACAATTATTTTTACGTACCAGACAATTATATTTACCAATACCAAATTTCGCCCTCGTTTTATTATTTATTCAAAACTATTCCAATGATTAGCTATACGTTTTTGTTAAAATAAATCGAATATGCCCAAAAAATACAAAATATCAACACTCATCCTGATTTTAAACATTTTACTCATATCTTGCGAAGAACCTTTCAACTATGATAATTTTTCTGATCCGAAATTAGTCGTAATTCAAGGCTGGCTTACAAATGAATATAAAAAGCAGGAAATTATTCTGTCATGGACAAAAGCTAATCCAGGCGATTCAACAATCTATATCTCACATGCTTACGTAGTTGTTAACGACGGAACAAACCTCTATACATTCAAAGATACTACAAAACTTTTAGGGCATTATTATTCGTCAAAACCCTTTGCAGCAAGTGTTGGCAAAACATACTACCTGACTGTAAAAGTCAATGACAAAATCTATTTGTCCAATACCACTGTTTTACCTGTATCCTTTCCAGACAATATCCAACTTGCATTTGATTCTGCGCAAAACAAGTATTACATAAAGCAAGTTGCACCAATTTTTAGTCCTTATGAATCAGCGATTTACATAATTTATTTAGATTGGTCGCAAGTCAATAACTACCAGAATCTCCCATACGACAGCACGCATGCTAAACTATATTTCTTTACCCTGCAAACAATGGATGTAAATGAAATTTTCCATCCATACCAGCGAACAACATATTTTCCGCCTGGGACATTAATCCATGAATACAAATACTCGGTTACCCCATTTTTCGCCAGCTACATACGTGCATTGCTAAGCGAAAGCCAATGGTCTGGTTCCCTTTTCGATGTCCAGCACTGGAACCTCCCAACAAATATAAGTAACGGAGCTTTAGGCTATTTTACTGCAAGCTCGGTGGTCATCCGAAAATACATTGCAGGCGAATAATTAATTTTTAAAAAATTTAAACTTTTTTAAATACCTTGTTTAACGATTTTATGTGTAATTTATATTAGAACTTGCAAGCTTAAAATATGATAAAAAAACTTTACATAATTCTTCTCGCTTTTAGTCTTTTTGCTTTCGGGTGTAAAAAAACTATCATCCAGCACAACACTGATATTTTGCCTAAAAAGGTGTCTGTGCCTATTCCTCGCTCTTTAAGTGCGAATATTCCTGTTGACGAAAAAGGCGGGGTGGCTAACGTACCGTTTACAGGACGAAACGTTTATCGTTATCTACGACATTTTGTTTTTTATAGCGAACAAGCTGTCAATCTTGTAAAAAAACAAGTAAAAAATTTATCAGACTACGAAATCGGGCAAAATTACAGCATGACGATTTCCGGGCAAGACCAACGTCCAAAATACATTGAGATTAAAACAAATCAATTTTTCGATGGGCAAAATTGGCAGTATTTCCTCAAAATCACAGACTTACAAACTGAAACCACTAAACCCGACAGCAGTTTAGCAATGCTTATGTACTGGGATTTAAATCCCACCAGAGTTTGCGCGATTGTTTTTCCTTTTAATCTTAACAGAAAACAGTTCCAGAATAGTAAAAATACAATTATTCGTCTCGATTACAGTCAAAAGCCAGACATCAAATCAAGGTATGATGAAATTATGACGGTCTGGATAGCCAACCATCCGGTTAACCGTTACAAAAGATTTTCGGTGCAAAACCTGAAAATCGTCTTCGCTAAAAAAGATTCTCGTATTGCTGTTTACGGAAATACATCACACCCATACGCCTGGCTGTTATTACAACGAGACACTCCTGGCATAAATTGGGCTTTTGTCGCTGCTGCTGACATAGAAAAACATTTAGCAGTGGCTCAAATCGGCCTACCGCCTAACTATATCAACACAGACAATCGAAATATTATCCTTGACTCTTTTTCTGTTTACAATGTGCTAAAACGTGAGTACAAGCAATGGTTTTTAGATAGATTCGGATATTTTCCTCCGCAGGATTCGGTAAATAACTTTCTCGAAAAAGCTTTAGCACCTGGATATTACAACTCAAACGGCTTTATTCAAGCTGGACACAGTCCAAATAGCAATTACGAATTTTTAATTGATGACTTACAGTATTTATCACCGTTTAATCCCTACGAAGTTGCTAATTTACAGATCCGGCTGGATTGATCATTTTAAAATCTTCATTGTAATTATTCGTACATCTTTTTTTGGACGGTCGTACTTGTCGCGAGGCAAATTGGCTATTTTATCGACAACATCCATGCCTTCAACAACCTCGCCAAATACAGTATATTGTCCGTCAAGGAAAGGTGTTCCGCCAACTGTAGTGTATGCTTTTCGTTGCGCTGGTGTAAATTTAGTATGCAACTTTTGCTCGAGCATATCCAGCTGTTTGTCAGTATAAACCTTGCCAACTACTATATAAAATTGCGAACCTGATGAACGCCGTGTTGGATTTACCCTGTCGCCTTCTCGTGCCATTGCTAAAGCTCCTCGTTTATGGAAATACTCTGGGCAAATCTCTGCGGGAATGGTGTAACCTGGTCCACCGTCGCCAAGAACTTGACCTGGTTTAGCATGTTTCGAGTTTGGATCACCGCCTTGTATCACAAATCCTGGTATTACCCGATGGAAAAGCAGGCTATCGTAATAATGCTCTTTAACAAGCTTCATAAAATTTTCTGTATGGTGAATAGTCCGTGGATAAAGCTTTACTTTAATGTCACCCATGGTTGTTTTGATTAAAACCACATGTTCCCTGCCAGAGCCTGCCTGGTTAAGCAAACCGCAAGAACTAATAGCAAGTACAGTGACAACAAAAACGAAGGTTAAAAGTTTTTTCATGGCTGAAAATTTTTTAGCAATTTTCTTGAGCAATTTGCAAAATATCATCAATAATTTTAGAAAAATGTTTTGCTTTTTGAGTTGCTTCAAAATCCTCTTTTAAAAAATATATACCATCCAATTCGTATTCCAGGATTATTCTCATTTTTGAAGGGTTATTTACTTTTTTTGTATATCCAATCTCATCATCTTTGTCCGGTGTTGCAAGATAAACTTTTATATGTGAAGTTACTTCTGATTCTGAAAGTTTCAGTTTCCAATATGTGGTTTCAAAGCCTCTTTCTCTAAATGAATTTTTTATAGATATAATTGCAATAACTTTTAAATGTCCTGATTCACACTTTTTGTAAATAACAATGTCAGCGTCCGGTAAGAAAAAATATTCACCATAATTGATAGCTATTAAACGTTTAATTATTTCCAATTCCTGTGGAAGATTTTTACTTCTTAAAATTTTATCTGTTGTAATTTTCAAAGTTTCAGCAGGAAGATTTTCTGAAATAAAATCATAAATTACATTCTGAATTTGAGAACCGATGTAAGCTCGCCACGATTGATTAGCTTTATTAATTGCTTCACTTTTACTAAAACCCAGACTAACATATTTTTCAATTTTCTTTTTAATGTAACGTCTCCTTTTGCTTTCCAAAATAGAAGAGAAATTATTAATGTCCATTTTTTAAAAGCCTTTTAATGTTAAACAGTGTTCAGAAACTCTATCAATAGCCAGATTAAAATATTCTTCATCTATTTCAATGCCAATAGCTTTTCTATTTAACTTATTTGCGGCTATAACAGTTGTTCCACTCCCCAAAAAAGGGTCAAGGATAGTATCTCCTATATAACTAAAAAGTTTTATGCATCTTTTGGGTAATTCTAAAGGGAAAGGAGCTGGATGTCCTACTCTCTTCTTACTTTCACCAGAAAAAGTCCATAAACCGTTAGTCCACTCAATAAATTCACTCTTAGTTATATCAGATTTACCTTTACGCAACTTTTTCCATGAATCTTTATAAAGCACAACAATAGTTTCTACCGGAGCTATGACATAAGGGGCTGAAGCTGACATCCAACTGCCCCATGCTGTTCTGCGAGAAATATTACCTTCATTCCAGATGATTGTTGAATGATATTTCCAGCCTAATTGTTTTGCTAAAGTAGTAATATCAGCATATACACTCTGTTGACCGCCCTTATTTTTATCTAAAGGTATATTCAAACACATCCGTCCATCAGACTTTAGTATTTGCAAAGCTTTTTTTAACCAAAGAGCTGTCCAATCTAAATATTTCTGATAAGAAAGTGCGTCATTATGAGTATTATACTCAATACCTACATTATATGGAGGCGATGTGACTATTAGATCTATGCTTCCACTATTTATATCTATTTTCAAAAAATCTTCATTGTAAATTGTTATGCCATCTATTTTATTCCAGACTCTCATGTTATTTTTTCTTCAAATTTAACATTCTTTTTTTGGCTGAGAAAGTTTTTACAAATTTTGTCACAAACCCAAGCTTTTCAACAAATCGTCGTACGGGTCTGGCTCGCCCGGGTCTGGATAATACATGTAACCGATTTCAAGCTCCAGATTTTCTGGTAAAAATTCTACCCAACGGCTATCGTTCAAAACTGCTTTGTACAAGACAATAAAATGAATATCATGCGATAATTCATAGTCTGGTTCGACAGCAAGTTTTTTTATTTTTTCAACCCTCCGTACAACTTGGTCAACCAACTCGTGCAATCTTATTTCATTATGACTCAAAAAATCAAGGCTTTCTGCATCAAATTTTAAATCGTCCCATTTCTCCAGATACGGCAACAAAGGATTGTTTTTGATTAGCTGCCCTCTGCTGGCGGCATCAAGCAATGGACGTACTTCGTATGGATATTCGTCCGGAAAGCATAAAGCCTGCAGGCTCGAAATTAACAAAGATAAAACGTTGGTTCTCGAAACATTTTGCTCGCGCTGTAGCTCAAGTACGAACTGCACAGTTAAGTCATTTTTGTTTTGCACTTTAAACCAGCTCATAATAAACGTTTAACAATCTGGCTTTTGAAAATAAATAAATACGTTATCTTTCACAATGATTTTTGTTTAAATTTGGATTTTGTAAATCTAAAATCTTGGGTAAATGGGATTAATTGAGCTTAAGGGCATGGAATTTCATGCTTTTATCGGACATTACGACGAAGAAAAGCAGATTGGTAATAACTTTAAAGTTGATTTAAAAATCTGGTACGATCACACAAAAGCTGCTGAAACAGACAAACTTAGTCATGCGCTCGACTATCAAAAGGTTTATAACCTGGTCAAGGACGAAATGAGCCAAAAATGCAATTTAATCGAAAATGTGGCTCAAAGGATTTTAAAACGTTTAAAATCTGAATTCAGTCAAATAACAAAACTTAGCGTTAAAGTACGAAAAATCTTTCCAAAACTTGGTGGTATGGTCGAAGAAGTAAGCATAGAAATCGAAGATTAACGCAACACTTGCATATTTTACGAATTTAATCTAAATTTGTATCGCCTTTTTAAGGCGGCGTGGCCGAGGGGCTTAGGCACAGGTCTGCAAAACCTGGTACACCGGTTCGAGTCCGGTCGCCGCCTCTTTTTTATTGCCTATTCCCGCCTGTAATACTTGATTTAAAACTTCCCTGCTTTTACTCAATCTGCTGTATATCAACTAATTATCTGTCTTTCTAAATTTTCAACTTTAAAGTCTAACAGGTAACTTTTTACGTTTATCCGTAGATTTTTCGATAAAAAAATCTTTATTCGTCTAATACAGCAATTGCACGCACAGGGCTACCGTCGGCTGCTTTGATTTTTAAAGGCATAGCAAAAAATTCAAATTTTTTCCCGATTAATTTCGATAAATTAGTCAGATTTTCAACAATTATCACCTCATTCGACAACAAAATCCGGTGAATGGGCAAAGACTCCGAATCCGTTCGATCAATGGATATTGCATCCAGACCAACGCCTTTTAACCCAGTTCTAACTAAATAATTAGCTGCTTTCTCGGTCAAAACAGCAAACTGCTTTGTCAGATAATCTCCTGTTTTCCAGTATTTACTCATGCCAGTGTAAAAAATCAAAAAATCAACATCATTTAACCCAAATTGTTTCAAAAAATCTACTGTAACAGCCTTCATCCCCCGCACATCCACACAAAAAGCTTTACCCATAAACTTCCCGAGGCTCATTTGGTCTAAACCTTTGCCCTGAGGCAAAACGTGATACGGCACGTCAAGATGCGTTCCAGTATGCGTTGTAAAAGTAATTTGCAATTCTGCATATCCATGGCTGTCATGCTTTGATAGAGGCTCAATCTGTGGTCGTGGGGTACCGGGATAAACCGTCATGGTCGGCTCAATTTCATGCGACAAATCAATTATTGTCATAGCAATAGCTTTTGGTTTTGACACAAAAATATAGCTAAAACCAAAAAATATTTTAACTTTGCGCCAATAATCTAAAAATTAGCAACAATGAACGTTATTGACGAACTGCGTTGGCGCGGTCTTATAAAAGACATGACGCCTGGTACCGAAGAATTTTTAGACAAAAACAAAACAACAATATACCTGGGCATTGATCCTACTGCAGATTCTTTGCATGTTGGACATTTAGCCACACTCATTGTAATGAAACACTTTCAAAACTACGGCCACAAACCTATAATCATTATTGGCGGTGCAACTGGCATGGTAGGCGACCCATCCGGTAGAGACCAGGAACGCCCACTTTTAGACGAAGAAACACTTAGGCACAATCAAGAAGCTTTGAAAATACAAGTCGCCAGGTTCCTAGATTTCGAATCTGACAAAGAAAACCGCGCGATTTTACTCAACAACTACGATTGGACCAAAGACTATCCTTTACTCAAATTCCTGCGCGACATCGGCAAACATATCACAGTCAACTACATGTTGGCTAAAGAATCTGTCAAACGCCGTATGGAAAAAGGTATCTCATTTACAGAATTTACATACCAGCTGCTTCAAGGTTACGATTTTCTTTATCTTTATCAAAACTATAACTGCAAAATGCAATTAGGCGGCTCTGACCAATGGGGTAACATAACCACTGGCGTTGAGCTTATTAGACGAAAATTAGGTAAAGAAGATGCTTATGCTCTGGTAATCCCGCTTATTACTCGTGCAGACGGCAAAAAATTCGGCAAATCAGAAAAGGGGATGAATGTCTGGCTTGACCCTAAAAAAACTTCACCATATCAGTTTTACCAATTCTGGATAAACACTGCCGACGTTGACGCTGAAAATTACATTAAAGTTTTTACTTTCCTGGACAAAGAACAAATCGAAAAACTCATCGAGGAACACAAAAAAGCTCCTCATCTGCGACTATTACAACGGACACTGGCAGAAGAAATGACAAAATTAGTCCACGGACAGGACCAGCTAAACCAGGCTATTGAAGCCAGTAAAATACTATTTGGCAAAGGCACTAAAGAGACTTTACAGAACTTAGACGAACAAACTTTTTTAGACATTTTCAACGGTGTGCCTACTTATAATATCAACAAATCTAAATTGGAAAATGGCATCAACGTTATCGACCTTGTTGCTGTCCAGACACAAATTTTCAAATCTAAAGGTGAAGCACGAAGACTAATTAAAGAAGGCGGCCTTTACATCAACCAACAAAAAATCAACAACTTAGACAAAACCATCGACAAAAACGATTTGCTCAACGATAAATACATCTTAATCCGTAAAGGCAAGAAAAATTACTCAATCATTATCGCACAATAACTCTAACCGTAAATCATCTTCATAGCATAAAACGCTAAGTAATAGACAATCGCATAAACCACTGCTCCGCCCAAATATGAAATTAATATTTGGGCGAGCGTTATTTTTGTCTTTTTAAACAGCAAACCAGCATAAATACCTGTAATAAAAACAGTTATCACTAACACCCAAAAATAAAGCACTCCTTCCAGACTAAACACAAACAAAAACGCAGAAAAACCGCCCAAAGCCAACAAATTTAACTCCAGATCAGTTAGCGAATAAATTATTATAACAATCAGTCCGTCACCAATTAAGCTTAACAAAAATTCGATAAAATCAAGTTTGTAAATCAATGGCTTATACAAAAAATATTCGATAATCAAAGGCAACAGCCAGATAACATAAGCCACTAAATTAGGGATGAGCGGGTTCTTTCGCTTTAGAAAATTTTTTAGCAAAATAGCAATTATTGCAATATTCATCAACAACACAATTAAAACAAAAGCAGAATAACCAAAAATCGATAGTATCCCACGAAAGCTATAAAAAGCAATGATAATCAAATAAATAGTCGACAAACTAATAGGATGTGTAAAAGCCTTTATTTTTCTGTAAAAACTGTCCATATTAATCGCTATAAACCGTTGTCTTATGCAAATCTGTAAAAAATTGGGCGTTTTATTTAAAATTTTTTAGAAAAAAATTATCTTTGCTAAGACTGTCAAGTAATTACAAAAAGCTTACAAATTTTTATCATGGAGCAATTCTGGAAAGATTTTATCCTTAAACACGGCGGAGAATACAGCGCTCGAGAACAATTCGACCACCTGTGCCTGGAACTATTAGAATATCACTATCCTGGCAAACAAATCATTAACTCACATAAAATCGATAAATTAGAGTCTTTTCACGATTTGCTTTTAGTCTATTTACCAAAATTATTTACAGACAGTCTTAATGTTTCGCGAAAAAGCCAGATTAGAAAAGCTTTTAACAAAACCATTCAAGCTATAGAACAACAAAACCTCAAAATATTCAAATGGGTCGTTTGCACTTCTCACATACTCACACCTTCTGAACTGAAATGGTGGAACCAGTGGAAATACCGCAACCAGGAACAGTATAAAATCGATATAGAACTCCTGGACGGTCAACAAATTTATCAACTTCTAAAAAAATACTCGCTCCTGGACAAATGGCTTAATAAGGCCCAAGAAAAAGAACAAACAGAAAATATCCCTCAGGACAGGCAAATTTTAGAATTAGAATTTTCTACCCAACCTGATTCTGACGAACCAACTTTCGAACAACAAGAACCAACAGCTGACCAGCAACAGACTCAAACTTCAGAACAAACTGCCGAATCCACAAATTTATCATCCGAACGCGAGCAAGAACAAAACGAGCAGACAACCGAGGAACCTACTCAAACACAGGAACAAACAAACGCACAAGAACAAGCCCAGACAGCTCCTGAACCAGAACAAACTACGCAATCCCAGGTAGAGGCTCCATTAGAGCAACAAAAACAGGATACAAACCAGCAACCACAGGAAGACCTGAATAACAAAACAAACAATCAAACAACCGAACAAACAAAAACCTCAGAACAAAAACAAACATTCGAACTGGAAAAAATAGCTCCTAAATACACGGAAAAAAAGAAACACTTTAAAAAAGTCCACGCTTACATTAAAACCCTCAATAGCGAAGCACACGAAAAATTCAAAAAACTCCGCGAACTGAGCCAGATTAAATTAGAAAAATTTCAGGAACAACCCGACATAGAACAGGCTTTCAACGAAAAGATTATCGACATATTCTTCAAAGCACGTAACGCTGAAATTGAAAAAGATTATGACAAAGCCCTTTTTTATTACGAAATTTTAATGGCACGAAAAGACGAAGTTGCACAGAAACTCAAAACCAAACTCTTAGAAATCGAACATTCTCTTAAATTCACAGAAAAACAGGTTGAAACAGAAAAAAACATCATACTTGGCGACATTTTCCTCTCACAAGACAAAAAATTAGAAGCTTTAGAACATTACGAAGAAGCTCTTAAATTAGACAATAACAACACCGAAGCACTCATAAAGTATAACGAAATCCTTGGCGACTTACTCATAGAATCTGGTTTATACTCTGAAGCTATCAAAGCTTACAAAGAAGCTTTATCAAAACTTAAAACAACATCCTCTGAGCATCGCAAAAGACTTAACCACAAACTTAAATTAGCACAAAACCTTAACCGCTACGAAAACTCCAAATACATTCCATTAGTAGCCGAATTCTTCCTGCTTAACGCTAAACACATAGAAGACAAACACTTAAACGAAAAATTGGTCAACAAATCTGTATATTTCAGACTTAAACACGCTTCAATTATTTACGGCATTGCAGCTGGCGTTATTCTGGCTCTTCTCCTGGTTTATTCAATGGTTAAAACACCGGCGATTAACACTAACAATCTCACAGCCCTTACAGGAGGCACACCGGGTCTAAAAGCCATTAGTCTCTACGACATTGCTATGCAGCGTGGCGATATGTATATGGACAAATTCAATAAATTCGGCTATTTACGGGTTCACGTTTTAGACAGCGCAAAATTGGCTTACAAGCGCGCAATGTACTATAATATGTACGATTCTAAAGCTTTTTACAACTACAAAAAAGCCAAAAAGATTTTAGACGCTTATATTGCTGAAGCTCAGCAAAAAATCAAAACCCAGCCAGATAAATACTTAAAAATTATCCGTCCGCAGAGCGAAGGCCTCCAATTCTTCAAATTCATCTTTAATCCGAATGATCCTTCGATTGGCAAATATGGCTACATTGACAAAAACCGAAATATTGTCATACCGCCTATTTTCGACTATCATCCACGCCATATAAAGCCGCAATGGGTAGATTTTCATAACGGTAAAGCAGTGGCATGTGTCGAAGTTAGCCCAACTAAAACAGCCTTCTTTTTAATTAACCGTCAAGGCAAACGTATTTCGAAAATTATTTTTGTACCAGAGCGCAAAAATTAATCAACTTTGTCTTTAACCGCCAATGGGCTTTTGACTAAACCGCGTTTTGTTGTACGTAAGAAATTAAGCACTTCTTCGCGTTCTGGCGTGGGAGGAAAATTCTTTTCGATTTCTTCAATTGCATGTTTTAAGCTGTAACCTTTTAAAAATACGTACCGGTACATATCTTCAATCATACGGATTTGTTCGTTTGTAAAACCACGGCGTCGTAAGCCTATGGAATTCACCCCTTCGTAAATCAATGGTTCTCGTCCAACACGGGCATAAGGAGGGATATCTTTACGGACAAGCGCACCACCCTGCACCATTACATGCTTTCCTATGCGTACAAATTGATGTACAGCTGCAGTACCGCCAACAATAGCCCAATCGTCAACTTCTACCTCTCCTGCCAATTGCACACCATTTACCAGAATTACGTTATTACCAATTACACAATCATGCGCAATGTGGACATAAGCCATGATTAAATTATTCTGGCCAATCACAGTTTTTCCTTTCGATTTAGTACCGCGGTGTAAGCTTGTCATTTCACGGATAACTGTATTATCTCCTATTTCTAAAGTTGTTTTTTCGCCTTTATATTTCAAATCTTGTGGTTCAGCAGATAAAACAGCTCCTGGAAAAACACGAATATTTCTGCCTAACCTTGCGCCGTCAAAAATCGTAACATTGGGACCAATCCAGCAATCGTCGCCAATAACAACATCAGGATAAATAGTAGTAAAAGCTTCGACAGTAACGTTTTTACCTAATTTCGCCTCAGGATGGACATTTGCCAAAGGATGTATTCTTGCCATAAGCTTAACGGTTTTTTATAATTTGTGCGGTCAAAACTCCTTCTGCTGCAAGCTGGTTGCGAACGTAAGCACGTCCCTGCATTACAACAATGCCCCGCCGTATTGGTTCAAGCAGCTGCATGTGTAAAATCAGCGTATCGCCAGGTACTACTTTCTTTTTGAACTTAACCTTATCGATTTTTAAGAAATAACTCGAATATTTATGTGGATCATCGACATAAGTCAAAACCAACATACCACCAGTTTGTGCCATTGCTTCAATAATTAATACGCCTGGCATAACTGGCTCGAATGGAAAATGCCCTGCAAAGAAGTATTCGTCATAAGTCACGTTTTTAACACCAACAATCTGTGTTTCGTCCAGATAAACTACTTTATCGACTAATAAAAACGGGTGTTTGTGTGGTAAAAAATCTTTGATTTTATTAATGTCATAAACAGGTTCGGCATTTAAATCAAAATCAGGCAATTGTCCTTTAAGCTTTCGACGGCGGATTTCCTGGCGTACTTTTTTAGCAAATTCCACATTGGACGTATGCCCCGGACGAGTAGCAAGGATTTTACCTTTTATTGGCATGCCTATCAAAGCAAGGTCGCCTATCAAATCAAGTAATTTATGACGTGCTGGTTCATTGTTAAACAGCAAAATGTCCTCGTTCAATATACCTTTGTCTTTTGTAAGCTTTACACGAGGGAGCCCAAACCTGTCTGCTAAATAATCTAATTTTTCCTGTGTAACGCCTTTTTCAAGGATAATCAACGAATTATCCAGAGTTCCGCCTTGAATCAGGTTATTGTTTAACAAATATTCGACTTCGCTCAATAGAACAAAAGTTTTAGCAGGAGCTATTTCCGTAGGATATTCGTCAAGACTATTTAAAGTGGCATACTGATGTCCAATCACAGCATTTGAATAATCGATCATAACATGGACAGACAGGTCATTATCCGGAAAAGTCATTATTTCAATGCCTTTTTCTTCGTCGCTGTATGAAATACTTTTTTTGAAAACAAAATATTCTTTGTCTTTGCTCTGCTCAACAGTTCCAACTTTCTGGATTTCTTCTACATAATATTTTGCGCTACCGTCTAATATCGGTACTTCATAAGCATCAATCTCAATTAGAGCATTATCTATTTTCATGCCGTATAATGCTGACATAAGGTGTTCGATAGTACCAATACGCACCCCATTTTTCTCAATAGTAGTACTACGCCGTGTATCGACCACATTTTCTGCCAGAGCTTCAACTTCAGGTTGGCCTTCTAAGTCGATTCGCTTAAACTTTATCCCAAAATCTTCTGGGGCAGGCTTTATTGTAACACGTGATTTTATTCCTGTGTGGATGCCGTGTCCTTCAAAACTTATAGGTTTTGCTAAAGTACGTTGTTTTTCTTTTTGCATATAAACTTAAGTTAAAAATTTAACTTTTTCGACAAATGTAAAAATAAAAGTAAAATTATTTAAAAAATTCTCTTATTGATTCGACAACGTATTCGATTTGCTCTTTAGTTAATTCCGGATACATGGGCAATGATAAAATTTGACTTTGATAACTGTAACCAACAGGAAAATCGTCGGGTGTATGCTTTAAGTATTCATAAGCTGGTTGCATTGGTAAAATTTTCGGATAATGTATTGCAGTGGCTATGCCTTTTTTGGCTAAAAACTCCTTAAGTTCATATCGTTTTGGGGTACGAATAACGTATAAATGGAAAATATGTGTTGCGTTTGGCCGAATTTTCGGTGTAACGACCTGCGGAACCAACTGCTCGAATAATTCATTGTAATAAAGAGCATGTTCGAGTCTTTGCTTATTCCACTGATGGATGTATTTTAGTTTTACGTTTAAAATAGCAGCTTGCAAGCCATCTAACCGGCTATTTATGCCTTCAATCAAGTGATGATGTTTTTTCAAAGCGCCATGACGGGCAAACATCCGCATTTTTATTGCTAATTCCTCATTATTTGTAGCGACAGCACCAGCATCGCCGTATGCACCTAAATTTTTGCCCGGATAAAAGCTAAAAGTAGCTATATCGCCAAAAGTTCCAACGTATTTATCGTCAAACTTTGCAAAGTGGGACTGTGCGCAGTCTTCAATTACGTAAAGTCCGTATTTTCGTGCGATCTCAATAACTTTCGCAATATTAGCAGGCTGTCCGTACAGATGAACAGGGACAATGGCTTTTGTTCGATCTGTAATTTTTTGTTCGATTAAATCTGCATTTATATTGTAAAAATCCGGCTCTATATCGACGAAAACAGGTTTTGCGCCTGTCAAACTTATTGTCTCAGAAGTCGATATCCAGGTATTACAAACCGTAATAACCTCATCACCAGGACCAATTCCCAGGGCTTTCATGGCGATAAACAAAGCGTCGGTACCATTGCCAACTCCGACAACGTGCTTAAAACCGTACTCTTTAGCATAATTTTGCTCAAACTCTTCGACATATTTTCCACCAATAAACGCTGTATCGTTTATAACGTTGGCTATAGCCTGGTCAATTTCCTGTTTATGGTTTAAATATTGTGCTTTTAAGTCAACAAAAGGAACTTTCATGGTCATAAATTTTTAAAATTTACTACAAATCACGGATTTTGCGAGCAGGATTACCAACGTAAATGCCAGGTTCCGTAATATCTTTAGTCACGACAGCGCCTGCACCAATAACAACATTATCGCAAATTCGAACCGGCAAAATAGTTGCATTTGTTCCAATTGATACGTTATTTCCAACGATTGTTTCTTTCCACTTGCTACGGTCGCCACCTGCAGGCCCTCCGTCTTTAAAAAGGTCATTGATAAACATAACCCCATGCGAAATAAAACAATTATCGCCGATTGTAACTAACTCGCAAATAAAAGCATGCGATTGTATCTTGCAATTTTTGCCGATTGTTACGTTTTTTTGTATTTCGACAAAAGGTCCGATAAAAGTATTATCTCCAATCTTACAGCCATATAAATTTACCGGCTCAACGATGCGGACATTTTTTCCAAATTCAACATCGACAATTCCTATATGCATAATTTTAGGGTCATTCCCCGTCCATTTATATTGTTTTCCTTGAATTTCCATAAGCTTAATGATTATTGTTTTTATTATTCTGCAAACCAAGTTTGCATTTTTGAGGCTGAAATCTCAAAAAGACTTCCTTTCCTGTCTCCATGGACTCATACATTGCAGTAATAAGCTCCAGAGACTTGCGTCCCTCCAAACCATCGACCAAACTTCTGGTATTGTTTAAAATAGCATGAACAACATCTTCGTAATATCTTTTATGTCCAAAACCGTAAACATTTGGAGGATTTTCGTTAAATTTAGTTTTAATAATCTCGTCCTCTGGTAATGGTTCAACGAACTCCCAATGTTCGATTTTATTAACTGCAAATCCGCCGATTACAACTGAACCTTTTTCGCCCAGAATTGAGATTGAACCCTCCATATCTTTAGGCCGGGCAGCTGTAGTAGCTTCTACAATGCCCAAAGCACCATTTTTAAACTTCAACACAGCTGTAGCAGTATCTTCGGCTTCTATATCTACCAGAGCAGTAATACCATGTGCGAAGACGCTAACAACAGGTCCCATCATCCACTGTAACAAATCGATATGATGGCTTGCCTGGTTAGCTAAAACACCGCCGTCCATTGCCCATGTACCGCGCCATGGAGCCAAATTGTAATAACTCTGGTCACGTTTCCAGCGAACACGTACGGTACCTAAAACCAATTTTCCAAAACGTCCTGCATCTAAAGCTTCACGAAGTTTTTGTACCGG
>WFZV01000116.1 GCA_015489395.1 Bacteroidales bacterium | reverse complement strand
CAATATTTTTCAGGACAAATTTTTCGTCGTCGGGCAACATGCTTTATTTGTTGATGAAGATGTTTAAAGCACCGTTACATGATGGCAGTTATTATATGCCTGGTTTTAAGACTACTTTTGCGCAGTTTGTGAAATTGAGTTCGGATTTACGAGTTTATCATAATTTTTTGAATAACACGCAGCTGGCGTGGCGGCTGTTTGTAGGTGTCGGTGTTCCGTATAAAAACAGTAAGTTATTGCCATTTGGCGAGCGGTTTTTTATCGGAGGTTCGAACAGTATAAGGGCATGGCAAGCGAGGACATTAGGCCCGGGAAGTTATAAGTTACCGTCAAATATCAAGTATCCGAACCAGACAGCAGACATAAGGCTTGAGACCAATTTAGAGTATCGTTATCCATTGGTGTGGAAGCTGGAAGGAGCTGTTTTTCTGGATGTAGGAAATATCTGGGCGATAAATCATTATGATAGTCGTCCAGGAGCGGTTTTTGAGTGGAACAAGTTTTATAAGCAGCTGGCAATTGGTACAGGAACAGGTGTTCGATTGAATTTAAAGTTTTTGATTTTGCGTTTGGACCTTGGGATAAAGGTTTATGACCCGTCGGCGCCAGAGGGCGAGCGTTTTATTTTGTTGTCAAGGCCGTACAGGACAGACGATTTTGTTCTAAATCTGGGAATAGGCTATCCGTTTTAGTCTTGTTCGCTAAGCCGTTTTATTTCATTGTAAGTCAGTTCCATTAGTTGCTCGATAGACATTTGTTTGATTTGTTGGGCAGGTATAGGTTTTCCGAAGTGGATTTTAATTTTCGTTGGTTGAATCCATTTATTGTCAGCAGGGCTAAGTTTTTGTAAGTTGACGAAACCGACAGGGACTAAGTCAACGCCTGCTTCTTTTGCGAATTTAAACGGGATTTTTTTGAATCGTTGAAGTTTACCTGTTTTTGAGCGAGTTCCTTCTGGAAAAACGATAACCCAGTCGCCTTGCTTAAGCCGTTCGATAGCCTCGAGGTAAGCCCGCCATGAAGCTTTAGGGTTTTTGCGGTTTATTGGTATTTGTCCGTAAGCTTTTATAGCCCAGCCATATACGAACCATTTAAAATGTGTATGGGCTTCAAGTGCTACTACGTATTTAGGGAAGAATGCGCCAGCAGCAAAAACGTCCCAGAGGGTTGTGTGGTTAGGCATAAAGATATAAGCTTTGTTTTTGTCAAGAGGCTGTTCGTAAATAATCTCCCAGCGTACTAATATAGCTCTAAACATTGCCCGGAAAAGAAAAGAGATGAGAGGAAAGCTTTTTCGCGGGTGGATAAAGGGACGGATGATAATTTGAAGTAGAAGGATAAAAATCACGAAAATCGTGGCGACGACGTACATGTAAATAGAAATCAGGTATTTCATGACTCGTTGTTTAAGAGCTGGTCAATGGTTTTGTTAATGAGTTCGTATTCGAATCCGCGGTTAAGGGCAAAGGCAGTTAATTTTTTTCGCAGGATTAGAGGGTCTGTGATATTTGACAGCGACTTAAGTTTGTTTTCGAGTTGTTTTTTTAGTGTTTTTTCGTATTCGTCGGAGTCGATAGTTTGTAAGGCTTTTTCGATAATGTCCTGGTTAATGTGTTTTTCGCGAAGTTTGTATTGGATTTTAATTTTGCCCCATGAGTTAAATTTAAATTTATCGTGAGCAAAGGCAGTAGCAAATCTCAGATTGTCGATAAAGTTGTGTTGCTTAAGTTGTTGGATTATTTGTTCGATTTGTTGTTCGTTAGCCCCCCAGTTTTTTAGTTTGTTTCTAATATCAAATTCGCTTGTTTCACGTTTAGCGCAGTATTTAGCAGCTTTAGTGAAAAGCTCTTGAGTGGTCATTAGCCTAAGTTGCTGATTTGTTCCAATTTGTTAAGGTCAATAACTTTAATCTTTTTGCCTTCTAACTGGATAACACCTTCTTCCACAAAGCTATAGAGTGTGCGGATTGCGTTGGATGTAGTCATGTTTGACAGGCTTGCCAGGTCTTCACGGCTCATTCGCACTTTGATAGTTTGTCCATCTTCTTCGTAGCCGAAAGTGTCGATAAGAAGTAAAAGAGATTCTGCCAAACGGCCTCTGAGGTATTTTTGGGTAAGGGAAACTGTGCGACTCTCGGAAAGTCCCAGTTCTTGAGCTAACATTTTAATGACTTTCAGGTCAAACTCGCAATTGTTGTACATTACTTCGTACAGGGCAGCTTTATCAATAATGCAAACAATAGATTCTTCCAGAGTAACTGCAGAAGCATTGTAATAATCGTCAGCAAACAGAGCGCGGTAACCAAGAAATTCACCGGATTTGATAAGACGTATAATTTGTTCGCGACCGCCAACGCCTTCTTTGCAGATTTTAGCTTGTCCCTGGGCTAAGTAAATTAGTCCTGTAGGACGGAATCCTTCTTTAAAAATAGTTTCATGACGTTTATAAGTAACACAAGTGAGGCTATCTTTAAGAATTTTTTTATCTTTAGGGGTAAGAACATTGAATATTGAGTGACTGTCTTCTAAGCAGGTCCCACAATCGAAGTTATTAGAAGTCATTTTGTTTGATTTTTCGTTGAATGTTTTTAACAAAGATATGAAAAAAATTTTTGTAGAAAATATTTTTTTGTTTTTAACGAATATGATTTAACTTTAATTAATCAATGATATTGAGCTATGGCACGTGTATCTATTTTAATTGCTTTTATTGGGGGCTTTTTATTTATTTTTACTCCCTGGGCAATGATAGTCGAGATAGTAGCTTTTTTGTTGGCTTTGGTCGCAATGGTGCAAAAGCCGAAAAGTAAAGATTGGATTTTTGCCCTGGTTTTGAGCTTATTGTATATAATTTTCCCGGTTTATGTTTTTATAGCAAGTCGAAATGACAGTTTTCGAACTCCTAACTGGTATTATATCCCGTCTGCTGCTGGGACTAATGTTGAGCCGAATTATTATTTAAAGAACAATAATTTTAATTTCGATTCTATGATGGTGCCGCCGCAGGATATTGATAAGGTGGAATTGACAAGTAGTGATACGAGTATTGGTCCTGACCTGGCGCCAATGGATTAAAAAAAGGCTGCACGTATTAAAATACGGCAGCCTTAATTTACTTTTTCTTCACTTTGAGCCGTCCTTCACGCAAAAGACGCATACGGTTCCTGTAAATAGCTTTTGCCAAAATCTCCTTGCGAATTTCTGACGGCTTTCTGTAAAATTGGCGTTCACGAACTTCGCGCATAATGCCTGCTTTCTCTATTCTGCGCTTGAAGCGCTTTAATGCACGGTCAATGGTTTCGCCTTCTTCGACTTTTACAATAATCATATTGGCTTTTAAATTTTGGGTTTTTAAACGCTCGGCAAAACTAATGTAATTTTTTCTAATATTCAAATTTTTAACCTGTTTATCTTTGCTTAAAAATAAGTTAAATTTTTTGCGTATTATCAAGCTCATCCGTTTTATTTACAAATTTGCCGGTAAATATTTTGTTTGTTGATTTTCAGGAGCTTAAAATATTTTTTCCAGTTGAGGCAGTTTGCTGTTATTGCAGCTATAATTTTGTTTTTTAATGCCAATGCCCAGCAATACAGTAATTTACGTAGAAAGTTTTTTGTGCATTTGCAGGATACTGTGTTGTTAGACAGTTTGCCAATTGTGCCTGAAAGTGTGAAGATTGTGGAGCATAACAAGGTTTTAAATCGTGATTATTCGCTGGTATGGTACAGGTCTTTGCTGATAGTTACCCGGCCATTGGACAGTGTCTGGGTTATTTATCGAGTTTTTGGATTTAAGCTAAATACTGATACTCTCACGCACGAAAAGTTGATTTCGCGTTTCCGTGAGATTGAGCAAGAGCCGTTGCCGTATATAAATGATAATTCGTCAACTGGTCTGAAAACGCAGGGCCAAATAACGCGTTCGGTGTCGATTGGAAATTCAGCCCAGCCCGGAATGACGTCATCGATGAATTTGAAGTTAAGTGGCAATTTAACTGATAATGTACGAATCGAAGCTGCAATAGCGGACAATGGGCTGCAAAGTCAAGACTTTGCAGCCACTTATGGTTTGCAGGATTTGAACAGGGCTGTGATTAATGTTTATTTTCCAGAGTCGCGGTTGCGGGCAGGGGATTTTGTTTTTAATGGCGGATTTGGTCCGTTTGTGCGATATAAGCGTAATTTGAAAGGTTTAAGTTTTTCGTCGCAGGACAGTCTGCAGCAAATACGGTTGGGAGTAGGAATACAAAAAGGTCGTTATATGCGAATGGTTTTTCGTGGCAGTGAAGCGAATCAAGGTCCGTACAGGTTGAAAGGTGCGGAGAATCAGGAGTTTATTGTGATTGTGGCTGGTTCGGAGCGGGTTTATGTTGATGGCCAGTTAAAGCAGCGGGGCAGGGACAAAGATTATGTGATAGATTATTCGCGGGCGGAATTGACGTTTATGCCACGTTGTCCCATTACGAAAGATAGCCGTATTGAGGTTGAATATGAGTATTGGGTCACGGATTTTTTACGCACAACGTTGATGGGGTTTTATCGCAGAAAATTTAGTCGTGGTAGTGTTTATGCTGGTTTTTTGCGGGTAAGTGATAATCTAAGTTCGGCTGTTTCGCAATATTCGCAAGGGCAATTGCGGCTTTTGTCAGAGATAGGAGATAGTTTGCAGCGGGCGCAATGGTTAGCTGCAGATAGCGTGGGAATCGGCGGGGATTATTGTCTGCAGGATACTGTGTGGAATGGTCATCGATATGAAATATTCGTGTATGCCAGGGGCAAACCGTGTGCTGTATGGCGTGTAAAGTTTTATTATGTAGGGCAGGGCAAAGGCAGTTATAGGCTATCGTCAGCAGATGCTAATGAGCGGATTTTTGAGTGGGTAGGGCAAGATCAAGGAGATTATTCGCCATTTACGCGTCTTAGAGTGCCGCAACGAAAGGAAGTTTTAGGTTTTGGCGGCCGGTTTTGGTTAAAAAAGTGGCAGTTTAAAGTCGATTTAGTCGGCAGTCGGCATGATTTGAATTTATTGTCGCAGCTGGATGGAAATGGGCGAAGGGCTATGAATACGTCTGTACAGGTTTTGCGAAGTTTTAGGTTTAAATTTTTAGGGTTCGACAGTGTACGGTTAATGGCTGGATATAATTTTTTATCGCAAAATTTTGCGCAGTTTGACCGTTTTTTACCTGTGGAATTTGAACGGGATTGGAATTTGTTTGGTTTAAAAGGCAATATGAATTTATCACGGTTAAATTTGAATTTTTTGGGAGCAAAAAAGCATCTAATTTTGACAGGTAATTGGCTTGATATTCCGTCAGTTTACGATGGTTCGAAAATCGATTTAAGTTTTAAGCAAAATGCAAAAAAATGGTTGGCAAATATCTGGGCATCAGCAAATTTAAGCTGCCAGAGGCAACAAAGAGCTAATTTTTTACGCTCACGCCAGAGGATTATTCGAAAATTCAAAGGATTTTCTGTGGGATGGTTGTTTGATGGCGAAAGTGATGTTTTTTTCGCAGATAGCCTGTTGCCGCAAAGTTTCGCGTATTATGCACCTGGCGTGTTTGTGTCATTTGGCGATAGCACGCGAAGCCTGGTAAAATTTCAATACGACGCACGTGTAGATTACCTGCCTTTTAACAGTAAAATGAAAAAGCAGTTTTTAGCTCATAATTTATCTTTAAACATCAAAAAAATCCGGAAAAACTACAGCCAAAGCCTGACTTTGACTTATCGCCGTCTTAATGGCGACACAACGGCAAATAGCTTTTTGCTTTTAGACCAGAGCCGCATTCGAATATCTAATTTTTTGACTATAAATTTTTCTGCACAAAGTCAAAATGGGGTTCAGCCGCTTACAGAATTTCATTTTATCAAAGTGCCGGTAGGCAGCGGACAATACGCATGGATAGATTTTAATGGCGATGGCAAACAGCAAATCGACGAGTTTCAAATCGCACAGTTCCCGTCGCAAGCACAATATTTACGAATCACCCTGCCGTCGAAAAAACTGGTTAAAGTAATCGATAACCAGGTGCAAACCGTCGTACAATTCCGTCCTTCGTTTGCAGCAAATTCGTGGATTGAAAGACAATTGCTTAAAGTTTTTGACGATTTAAGCCTGATGATGCAACAGAAAAACCGTTTCAACCGACTGATTTTAACCGATTTAAACGATACAACCAATGTTTTTACAAATTTACAAATGGCCAATCGATTTGGCATAAATCTTTTTCAACACACAAAATTTTTGAACACAACACAATTACAATTCAACCGCGACTTACTATTAGGCGGTTTTCAACAACAAAAACTCCTGTCCAACACAATATCTTTAAACCAGCGACTCACTGAGCAAACAGTCACGATACTTGAATACAAAACAGGGCGACGGGCGACACAGAGCCAGCTATTTGCTCAAAACAATTATCGCATTGATAGCAAGGAACTTACATGGTCTTTGATTTATACGAATAATCCTAATTCTGCAGAGGTGCGAGCCTTTTACGGACAAAAAAAATCTGCAATGCAAGCGCACTTGAACTATTCTGGCGTAAAAATGGATTTTGATTGGCTTGCGGGCGAAAAATTACGAATTAATTTAAGCGCACAGTACCGTTATAACCGGCTAAACGGGCAGGTGGACAATTTGCTGGCTTATGTACTGATGGAAGGCTTTGCCGTTGGCCATAATTTGAACGTAGTTTTGGCAGCAAGCATGCGCTTGCTGCCAAAACTCATGCTCAATATTAGCTACAATCAGCGTTTTACCCGCGAAAAATCGTATTATTTCATGAATTTTCAGGTAACCGGGCTGTTTTGAAAACGTACAAAGTAATGAACCTGAGTGCGTAAGTTGACAGGCTAAAGGTAAAAACTAAAAATTCTCGTTTTTGAACAAGCCGTGAAGCTTTGAGTCTATGCGGTCAACGACATAGCTAAAGTCTTCGGGATTTTCCACAAAGTCAATTTCATCGATGTTGATGATGAGCAATTCGCCTAAATTGTAGTTGGAAATCCAGGCTTCGTAACGTTCGTTGAGCCGTGTGAGGTACTCGATGCTGATGGTATTTTCGAAATCACGGCCGCGTTTTTGGATATGTTCGACTAATTTAGGCACAGATGAACGAAGGTAAATCAGTAAATCAGGTGGTTCGACCAGAGCAGTCATTAAGTGAAACAAACTAACGTAATTTTCGTAGTCCCGTGTACTCATCAGACCTAAAGCGTGGAGGTTAGGCGCAAATATGTAAGCGTCTTCGTAAATGGTGCGGTCTTGTATGATTGTTTTACCAGAGCGTCGTATTTCGAGGATTTGCTTGAAACGGTTGCTGAGGAAGTAAATTTGCAGGTTGAAAGCCCAACGTTCCATATCTTCGTAGAAGTCGCTCAGGTAAGGGTTGTCGTCAACAGATTCAAAGTATGGCGTCCATTTGTAGTGCTTTGCCAGCATGGAAGTAAGGCTGGTTTTGCCTGCTCCGATATTACCTGCAATAGCGATATGACGCCCTTTTTTAAAGTTTTTTTCTTCTGGCATAGGAGTTATTTTTTTAACAATTGGTCAATTCGTTCTAAGTAGTCTAAGGTGTCGTCTAAGAAAAATTTTAGGTCAGGGATACGCCTGATGTGGCTCATTTGTTGACCTAATTTATATCGTATTTGGCTTTTGATTTGTTTTATTTGTTCCAGGACTTCAGCTGCATTCTTTGAAGGGAATATGCTCACGTGGACGCGTGCTTCTAAAAGGTCTGGAGTCATTTCCACACGGGTGACAGACATTATTTTGTCTTTGAATTGTGGGTCGTCGCGTGTTAATTCTAAGAATATTTTGCCTAATTGACGTTGAATTTCCCGTCCGAGTCTATCTGTGCGTTTTGGTTTCATAGCTGTGATTTTAGTTAAATATACACACAGCCCTATTTCCCAAAGGGCTGTGCTTTTTCGAAAAAAGTTAGCTTGTTGAAAAGCCGAGGTTAAAGATAAGATTTTTATCGTCTATAACGCAAAAATTTTTTTAACAAATTTTATACAACTTACTGTTTACGCCAGGCCTGGGTTTTGTCCAGTTCGAAGTTCATTTCGTTTAAAAATCTATTTTTCTGTTCGTCGGACCAGTTCAGTTGCTCAGCCATGAATTGAGTAGCGTGGTCAATAGTTTTTTTGATTAAATCCGGGAAGAAGTAAATCAGGTTTGTTCGCCGCATATAAAAGTCTGTCAGGCTATAAGCCATTTCGTTATTAATTGAGAAATCTAACATTGCGTACAGCCAGGATAGGTCAGTGTCTTTGGTTTGATTGTAATATTGGTAAGCTTTTTCGGTAACCATGTCAATTTCAGTGCCGTAATAATAAAATATTCGTTTAAAATCTTCGACGCTAATGTCAGTTTGCATTGCTTCGTCGTATTTAGCGTCGGCATAGTCCATGAGTTTAGCCTGGTCATCTTCGAAAGGAAAGTCGCCACCTGCCAATTTAATGTTTTTTGTTTTGCATTTGCCAATGTCAATGCCAAAGTCTTTAAGCATTTTAACACGAATCAGGTCAACGACTTTTTTAGCCATGATGCGGTAACCAGTGAGTTTTCCGCCTGCAATTGAGATTAAGCCTGATGGCGAAACGAAAATTTCGTCGCGTCGGGATAGCTCCGAAGGGCTTTTGCCGTCCTGGTGGATAAGTGGACGCAGGCCTGTCCAGGCAGAGATAACGTCGTCTTCAGTGAGATTTATACCGGGCATAACGTGTTTTACAGCGTTGAGCAAGTATTGGACGTCTTGTTTGTTAATGTCTGGATTGTCCAGGTCGCCGTGATAATCTGTATCTGTGGTTCCGATATAGACTTTGTCGTAACGTGGTATAGCAAAGACCATGCGTCCGTCGCCAACGTCAAAGTAAATGGAGTGGTTAATGGGCAAGCGTTCGTGCGGGACAACGATATGAATGCCTTTTGTTATGTGTAGTCTTTTGCCTGTAAGAGAGTTGTCTTTTTTGCGTAATTGGTCAATCCAGATTCCAGTGGCATTAACGATGTATTTGCCAAAGACTTCAAAAGTCTGGTTGTCGATGTGGTCATGGATTTTTAGACCAACTAATTTGCCATTTTCGTAGATGAAATCAGTAACTTCAGCGTAATTAAGCGCTGTAGCGCCCAGCTGTACAGCTTTTTTTATGACTTCGATTGTAAGTCTTGAGTCATCTGTTTTGTATTCGAAATAAAGAGCGCCGCCTTTGAGTATAGGGCTATTTAGCACTGGTTCCAGTTCAACTGTTTGTTTGGCAGTGAGCAT
This sequence comes from Bacteroidales bacterium, assembly GCA_015489395.1. Lineage (GTDB taxonomy): Bacteria > Bacteroidota > Bacteroidia > Bacteroidales > S143-33 > S143-33. Next base: position 6,946 of record WFZV01000116.1, on the reverse strand, counting down.
TTTTTTTCGCTCATCTTTTTTCACGCCAGCCAGGTAGTCGTAGATGGTTAAGGCAATTGCAGTTGAGAATTTTCCTAAGGTTCCGTTTTTTATAATTGGTAAAATCATTTTGGCTGGTATAACCAGGTGTTGGGCATTGCGGTGTACTACAGCCCGTTCTGTGCCGACTTCATGTACCAGGTCGAATTCAAGGTTTTTCAAATATCGCAAACCACCGTGGATAAGTTTAGTTGAACGGCTACTTGTACCAAAAGCAAAGTCTTTTTTCTCAAAAACAACGGTTTTAAGTCCGCGTGAAGCTGCATCCAGAGCGATTCCTGAGCCAGTTATTCCGCCGCCAATGACCAGGACATCGAATTTTTTATCCTTGAGTTGATTTATTATGTTTTTTCTATCTTTAGAGCTAAATTGTGACATATAAAACCATTTTTTAGATTCAGTTTATCCTTGCTAAAATACAAACTTTTACAGTATGAATAAAGTTAGTTTTTTTGTTTTGGGTTGTGTTTCAATCTTATTAAGTATTTTTTTGTTCTCATGTGCAAAAGAAGGTATGCCACAAGGCGGTCCATTAGATACAATTCCACCTAAGCTAAAATGGAGCGTTCCTCCACAGTTTGCAAAAAATTTTCATGGCAAGAAGATAATTTTCCGGTTTGATGAATATTTTGATTTAAAAAACATAAACCAGGAGTTTTTTTCTTCGCCGCCATTTGCACGTCAACCTAAGTTTGTCATTTCTGGTAAAAAGTTAATCGTGCATTTACGTGATTCTCTGCGAGATTCAGCAACATATACCCTGGATTTTGGCAATTCGATTGTTGACTATCACGAAGGGAATGTTTTGAAAGGTTTTAAATACGTATTTTCGACTTATAATCAAATAGATACTTTGCAAATACCCGGTCGCATTATTGATGCTTTTACACTGGAACCTGTGGCGGGGGCTTATATTATGCTTTATCGCCAGCTGGGCGATAGTGTAGTGTATTTGCATCCACCGCAGTATATTGCACGGTCTGACGACAGTGGAAGATTTGTTTTATTTGGGTTAAAGCAGGGCAGGTATAAAGTTTTTGCGTTGATGGACTTGAATAATGATTTTATTTACGATGGAATTGAAAATCAAATCGCTTTTTTAGACTCTACGGTTAGTCCTCGTGTTGAAGTAAAGGTTTTTCATGACACTCTGCCGGCAAATACAGTTTTGCACGACACAATTAATAATATAACAGACACGCTCAAGCACGACACAGTAATTGTACGGCGTGTGGTTAAGTATTATCCTTTTTTAAATTTGTTTATGTTTAAAGAGAACACTCGTCCACAACAAATAGTTTCTACAGCGCGACCTTACCCGTTTTTAGTCACAGTAAGGTTTAATTTGCCATTGATAGATAATTTTTATCGCTTAAAATGCCTGACAAATGGCTTTGACTCAACGGATTATCTGCCGGAATACTTTGTCAATAGCGATTCTTTGTGGATCTGGATTATCGACAGTATTATGCAACAGCAGGATACTTTACAGTTTGCGTTTGATTTGTTTACTCCTGTTAAAGACGGAAAGCAATTGATAACTGATACAGCAACGGCATTTTTGCCCGTGGATTCATTGGCAAAGTTCAAAATTTCTGTTTTGAACAAAAAGCCTAATTTCTTTGATTCTGTAGTGCTGCAAGCTAACCAGTATTTATTAAAATTCGATACATCCAGGACTGACCTCGTCCAGATTGTTGACACAAGTGTTTATGATACGAAAAACGTTAAAGTTGCGTGCTTAAGGGTCGAACCGAACGAAATTCAAGTTATTTTCAGCAAACCGGTTGATACCCAGCGAGTAAATTTTGTGATTTTAAATGCGTCAAAAGAACAATACACATACAGCTTTAGCCCGGATAGTCAGGTTTTAAACATTAAGCTCAGCAATACATTGTCGGACCTGGATACTATTCCGATTGATTTATTTTATCGTGTAAAGCGGTTTTATCCTTACTATGAGCCTTTTAGATGTAAGCAAAAACTTACTCTTGTACGCCAGCAATTGGTAAAAACGATCTGGAATGAACCACGACAGTTAAAGCTTCTTTTTATCAAACCCGTTAAAAAACTACAAATCACAGGGCTGGATTACGACAGTCTTAGAGTTGACCTGCGATCTGTGACTATTTACTTAAAGAATTTTCAAGATTCGCTCAGTTTTCGTGTAGAAATGCTTGATTTTTCAGGCCTTACAGTGCATCCTGTCTATTATTCGAAAGAAATTACTGTTAAATTTAATTATCCAAAAAACAAAATCATCAGATACGCTCACACTTCTCGCGATACTATCAAACTTGAGTTTAAAACCCGCATCGATAGCCTTTTATATCTCAAGCCAGTGGATTATAATAAACCAAATTGGGGTCAAATTGCTGTTAACGGTAATCTGGCGATTATCAGGCTTTTAGACAAAAAATTAAAACGTCTTAAATTCTTAAAACTTGCTTATGCTGTGCAACAACACATTGGCGATTCTTTATGCACAACAATTGATACATTGCAAATCACTTACGGCACAGACCAATTCCTGCAGAAAACTACTACAATGAAACCAATTCAGTTTCGCATGCTGCAGGATAGTGTGAATTACGAAAAATTTTATGTTTACGCTAAGCTACAACCCGGTCGGAAATATGAATTGCTATTTTACCCAGAAACATTTACAACAATTAGCCGTCAAACTATCGACACACTCACGCAGTTGCAATTTATGACAAATTCCCAAAAAGATTATGGCGACGCTATTTTGGATATTGTCGATACACTGGGAACTTTAACAAATATGCAACTGATTCTCTCTTTGATGGACGGAAAAAATAATCTCATTAAACAAAAAATCGTCTCTGACACTGGCAAAGTCTATTTTTACCGCTTACCAAAAGGTAATTACAAGTTGCGGATTATTTTCGATAAAAATAAAAACGGCCGTTGGGACACAGGTAATTACTTACGCGACGAACAACCTGAAAAAATAATTATTTACCCGCAACCAATAATCGTAAAACCTAACTGGCAAATGGAACAACGTATTATCATAAATTAACTTGACAAAAAACGTAAATTTTAATATAATTCTTTGGATTTCAAACTACTACAAATGAAACGAGCAGCATTTGTCATACTGTTTGTTTTTGCTGCAAAAATATTTGGCTTTTCACAAGGCCCTGATAAAATGCCTTTGCCGCCTGAAAAGTACAGAAATATTTATGCTGCCAAAATAGTTAAAAACGATACTGTGGTGCTTTATTACATGCGCCCTATCTTAATTATGCCTCCTCCTAAGTTCAAAACCCGACGAGAATGGATTAGATATTGGCGGCTGGTCTATAACCTGAAAAAGATTTACCCATACCTGAAACTCATACATTATTACTATTACCAGGTCGAAGCAACAGTACAATACATGGACGAAAAAGAGCGAAAAAAATATCTAAAACAAATGGAGCGTTATCTGCGAAAACGTTTTGAAAAACAGCTTGTTAATCTTACATACACCCAGGGGCGCTTGCTTATAAAATTGGTTGACCGCGAAACAGACCATACAACTTACGATGTTATCCGTGAGTTTAAAGGTCAATTGAGCGCTGACTTCTGGCAGGCTTTTGCACGGGTTTTTGGCACAAACCTTAAAACTCAGTACAAACCCAATAAAGACGACCGCCTGATAGAATACATTTTGGCAAAGATGGATAACGGCCAGCTTTAAAAAAATATTCGCGAGTCGTTTTTTCCTCTTTTTTTGACTTTGAGACCCGACTTTTTTAGCCTAAAAACGGATTTTGCACGAGAATTTTATACTTTATTTTCCTGAATCAGCTAAATTTGACATACAACTAATTGGGCTTAAAACAAATTATGGACTATAGGTTTAAAGTTTTTCAAAAAGTAGCAGAAAAACTGAGCTTTACCAAAGCCGCTGCTGAATTGTACATATCCCAACCTGCTGTGACAAAGCATATTGCTGCCCTCGAAGCTGAGCTGGGACATAAGCTTTTTGTGCGAAAAGGTAGTTATATCGAACTGACAGAGGCAGGAAAAATTACTTTAAAATACGTCCGCAAAGCAGAGAAAATTTTTAACGAACTGATTTTTGAACTTAGCACGCTCGACAGCCAGGTTAAGGGAAAGCTAAAAATTGGCTCAAGTTCCACCATGACCCAGTATATCCTACCAAAAATCCTTGCAGATTTCAAATCTAAATTTTCAGATTTATCCATTTCTGTTATCAATGGCAATACCCAGCAAATCGAACGGGCGTTGCAAAGGAACGAGATTGACCTGGGAATCGTCGAAGGGAAATCGAAACGAACTGATTACCAGTATATTGAGTTTATACGGGATGAGATTGTTCTGGTGGCTAAAAGTAGTAGTAAAATCGCTAAAAAGCTTGAAATTACCCTTGAAGAACTCAAGTCTTTGCCTTTAGTTTTGCGCGAAGAAGGTTCTGGCACGCTCGAAGTTATTGTTTATAATCTTAGAAAAAAAGGCTTGAATTTGAACGATTTAAATATTCAAATACGACTCGGAAGTACAGAAGCTATAAAAAATTATATTTTGCATTCCCAGGCTTTGTCTTTTTTGTCAATCCACAGTATTTTAAACGAGCTAAAACGTAACGAGTTGTCGGTCATTGATATTAAGGACTTTCAAATCAAACGTCATTTTAATTTCATCTTGCCAAAGGGTGAACAAAACCGTCTGGTCGAACTTTTTATCCGTTTTGCCAGGTATTATAACTTTTAGTTATCGGCGATAAAAAATTATCATTTGACTTTAACTGGTTTTATAGCTTTTTTTGATGAAAAAAGACAATGGGAAAAGATTTACTTACCTTTATTTTTGGAGCGCTTTTCGGATTTATTATCCAGTATGCTAACCTCAACAAATTTAATGTTATCAGCGGTCAGGCTATGCTAAAAGACAATACTGTACTGAAAACTATTTTATTGACCGTTGGTGTGGGTGCAATATTACTTAGCGTTATAATACAGCTGGGTCTTGCCAGTTTTCACATTAAGCCGTTTTTGCTGGGCGGAGTGATAATTGGCGGACTTTTTGGTGGGTACGTTTTTACTCTGTTATTGCCTGGTATGAAAGGACTTATCGGTAAAAATTTAGGTAAAATTTCTGTTTTTACTCTGGTAGGAGACGATAAATTTTTATACTTTTTGCTGGTGTTCGTTATTGGCACGTTCTTGATCTGGGCTGCTTTTGAAATTAGCAAAAACAAGTTTAAGTCGAACAAAAAGTGGATCGTGGCTGGTATTAGCCTGGCAGTGCTTAATGTAATTGTCTTTCTGAAATTTACAACTAACCGCCCAATCGGAGCATCTACGAGTTATCCTTATTTAGCTGATTTGCTCTTTGGAGCTACGCACAATAGTTATTTTCAAAAAATCGCAACACCCGGCCGTTGGGAAGTAATTTTCTTATTAGGTGCTATTTTGGCTGCTTTTATCGGTGCATTGCTTAAAAATGACTTTAAGCTTCGTCTGATTCACACGAATTGGGAAAAATACAAAGGCAATTCTGCTCTGAAACGGATTATCTGGGCGTTTGTCGGCGGATTTATACTAATTTTCGGTGCCAGATTAGCCGGTGGTTGTACAAGTGGTCATATAATCTCCGGCGGAATGCAGCTTGCTATTAGCAGTTTCGTATTTGGCATTTTCGTCTTTACCGGCCTGATTATTACAGGTAAGCTATTTTACCGCGAGTAAGTGAAATTTCTTCATGACGAAAAACGATGGCTGGCAGGCTTTGCCTGCCAGCCATCGTCGGTTTTTAGCCGCTTAACTGCGCAAAGTACGAAAAAATTATATTCGCAAAATCTCGGTTGGAGGCAGTTCTTTGTTACGGCGTTCGACTTCTTTGATAAGTTTTTCAGCGATTTGTCTAAAGACTTCAGCATTTGGATCATTTTCTTTCAAAACAGTCGGTCGTCCGTTATCACCGTCTTCAACGATGCTCATAATCAGCGGTACCTGTCCCAGAAGCGGAATATTGAACATGTTGGATAATTTTTCGCCACCGCCTTTGCCGAAAATATGATATTTGTACTGTGGACATTCTGCAGGTGTAAACCACGACATGTTTTCGATTATACCTAAAACAGGCACGTTGATTTTTTCGTTACGGAACATGTTAATTGCCTTTACAACGTCGGAAATAGCGACTTTTTGCGGAGTCGTAACAACCAATCCGCCAGTAATTGGGATGGTTTGTACTAAAGTCAAAGGAATATCGCCAGTTCCCGGAGGCAGGTCGATAATAAAGTAATCCAGCTCGCCCCAATAGACATCGCTCAAAAGCTGCTTAATAGCGTTTGTTGCCATTGCACCACGCCAGATAACAGCATCTTCAGGCTTGATGAAAAATCCCAATGAAATTACGTCAACATTGTATTTTTTTATCGGCAAAATGTAGTCCTTTCCGTCAATACGTTCAACGTAAGGTTTGCTGTTTTCGAGTCCAAACATTGTCGGAATTGATGGACCATACAAGTCAGCGTCTAACAGTCCAACTTTAGCGCCTGTTGTGGCTAAAGCAGCTGCCAGGTTAGCGGCTACAGTGGATTTGCCAACGCCACCTTTACCTGAAGCAACAGCTATGATGTTTTTAACCTTGTCTAATGGTTGCTCGGGTGGTTTGTTTATTTGAACTTTCTGGAAATTGAGCTTTTGCTCAACGATATTGAGCATAACGTTGTAACCTTGTTCTTTATAAGGCTCCAAGAGTTCCTTGGTTGCTCTTTCGATTGAGCGACGCAGAACAGCTGTTTGCCTGTCTAATTCCAGTTCAAGTAAAATGTCAGAATCTGCAACACGTAATTCTTTGACTAAGTCAGCAAGTGTTTTGTTGCTTTCTGGAACCTGTACTTGCCTGAGTTTTTCGAGTATTTCTT
>WFZV01000115.1 GCA_015489395.1 Bacteroidales bacterium | reverse complement strand
TATTAGAACATGCCAGCATTTTGGTGGACATTCTAAAAAAGAAAACTATCGACGATTTGATAAAATTACTTAACATTAGCTACGGATTGGCAGAACTAAATCTGGAGCGTTACCAGAAATGGCAACCTCCATTTACACTGGAAAATGCAAAACAAGCCATCCTTGCATTTAACGGCGATGTGTACGAGGGACTTAGAGCTAATGAAATGAAAGACGATGATTTTGATTTTGCTCAAAAACATTTGCGTATCCTTTCTGGTTTATACGGAGTATTGCGCCCTCTGGACTTAATCCAACCTTATCGTTTGCCAATGGGGACAAAGCTTGTCAACCCACGCGGAAAAAATCTGTATCAGTTCTGGGGCGACATTATAACCGAGGTTTTAAACGATGTTCTGGAAGATTTAACTGACAGGGTATTAGTGAATTTGGCGTCAAATGAGTATTTTAAAGCAATAAAGCCTGAAAAATTAATAGCTCCAGTTGTTACGCCTGTTTTCAAAGAATACAAAAACGGGCATTTACGGGTTATTTCTTTTTATGCTAAAAAAGCCCGTGGGATGATGGCTCGCTTCGTTATTTTAAACCGTATTACAAAACTTGAAGATTTAAAGGAATTTAAAGTCGGCGGATACAAATACGAACCTTCCGAATCAACAGACGATAGATTTGTTTTTATTCGTTAAGAAAAATTTTAAATTTGTAGTACGAGAATTTTAATTACTGAAAAATGAAGCGTTTATTAATACCTGAGGGCGAGAGCCAGCCGGGTATTTTATTTGATCCAGATAAAAAAATTTTTCGAATTTGGGGTAAAGCAGCTCCAGAGGATGCTTTTGAGTTTTATCAGCCGGCAATTGAGTGGTTGGAGAATTATTTAGCTACTAATCCTGAAAATATTGTTTTCGAGTTCGCTATAGATTACTATAACACTGCGAGTTCCAAGGTTCTACTGAAGTTTTTGCAATTATTAGAACAATTTTATAGAAAAAACAAAAATGTAAAAGTTTACTGGTACTACATGCCAGACGACGAGGATATGTTAATAGCAGGCGAAGATTATCGCGAGTTGGTGGAGCTGCCGTTTTATATTAAGCCAAGAAGCTAAATGTTGAAAAAGTTTTTGGCAAATACGCTTTGGGTTTTAGTTGCATCTGTTTTAATTGCTTTTATTTTGCTGAACCTGTTTGATTTAGATTTAAAAAGCAGGGAACTAATATTTAAACATCCAAAACTCAGTCCTTTCGAGCATGTTGTAGTTCATCATCAGCACCGTTATTATGCAGACCTGTTACTATTCGGTATGCCCGGGGATACTGTGCTGATTTATAAAGGATTGCCCATGAAAAACGGGCGTTTTTTTTATACTGATTTTGTACGTTTGTTTATGGTTGATTTGTCGAGTGAAAAAATTCACTACACACCAGACGATTTTCCTGTCAATTTCGAATACTTTACAATTTCGCAATATCTGAAATTACGCGATAAAATTTTGATTACACCTGTAGCTCTCCCACGGAATTTTGCAGACTCTTCGATATTTCCATATACCCGGGTTTTGAGCTGGAACAAAGATAATTTGGGCGAAATTATTTTGCCGTTTAAGGGAATGGTTTTACATCTTACGAAAGCAACTTATTTAATCTATAAGCCGCTGATCGAGCGATACGAGCATAAAAAATTATCGATGAAAAACGGGAAATTTTATGTAAATGGCAAGCGGACAGAATATTACAAGTTTCGTCACAATTATTATTATGTTTTGAACAAGAATCTGGACGCTAATTTCGATAGCCGTTTTTGGGGGCCGATTCCCCGGCGCGAAATAGTTGGCAAGCGAATTTTTAAGTTCAGACGAGATTTAGGTGGTAGCATTGCGAAATGGTATTTTTCTGAGAAATAAGGTACCCTGCCAATTATGAGGATTTGTTTTTTTGTGCTGTGGTCTTTTCTTTGTTTGATTTTTATTGAAAAGCGATTATTTTTTTGAGTTTTTATCTTCAGATTATCAATAATTTGTCTGTGAATAGAGCGTCTTAAGCAGGTATAAATTATGTAAGGCCGCCAGCTGGATGGGTCAGCCATCCGCTGGCGGCCTTGGTATTTTTGGTGAGTGTAGCGGAGTATTTAGTTTTTTAGAATATTTTGTTAATCCCGTAGGTTTTATGGTAAAAGCGGTTTTATCGCGGGTGTTTTGGGTAGGATGTTTAATGAGGTATCC
>WFZV01000114.1 GCA_015489395.1 Bacteroidales bacterium | reverse complement strand
TTAAATATTATGGCTACAAAATATAAAAATAATAACGAACCTGCGGCTAATGTTATCAATATAATTGGAAATGGTACCGAGATAAAAGGAGATATCGTTGCAAAAGGCGATATTCGTATCGATGGAAAAATTATTGGTAATCTTACCACCCAACACAAACTAATTATCGGTGAAACAGGTTATATCGAAGGCGAAATAAAAGCCGCGATAGCTGATATTTCAGGTAAAGCCAAAGGAAAACTCTTTGCTTCTCAAATTAGTTTTTTGCGTTCTACTGCTAACTTTGAAGGAGAATTGACTACTGATAAATTAGTTATCGAAGAAGGTGCTATTTTCAATGGTACATGTAACATGAAAAAAGCTACAGATGATACAGAACAACAAAAAGATGCAAAACAGAAGAACTCTAAGTAATGTTTAAACAAGCTGATTTTGATACGATTTAGTCAGACATTTCTTCCGAACATATTTGTTTCGTACTTGTTTTATGCAATTGATTTTCGTTGCCTACTTTATTCAAGTGAGTATGAAATTTCTTAGTCGAATATAAAAAGTGCCAGATTTTACAAATCTGGCACTTTTTATAATTACGCTCGACTTTTTAGATAGATTTTTAGCTAAAATTCTCTGCTTTACAATTTTGCTACAATCTTTAATTTCAAATCGATTCGCACATCAACGTCATGGTTCAGGACTTTTTTTACTTTTACTTTAACTCGCAACTTGTACTTACCTTGCCGGATATAATCGACCAGATTAACATCTAAAGTTTTCAATGTAATAACTTTTGCAGTGCTGCTAATGTTCTCTAAATAAGCGATTTTCTGTTCGTTTTGTCCATTCGCATCTTGAATATAAACATAGACAGCATCTAAAAACGAAAAATCCTGGTCCGGCGGATTAGTTATGGTTACGATCATGTCTTTTAAAACCACTTCTTTAATCTGGTTGGGCAAAACACCCTGGTTTTCAAGCTCAGTGGTAGCAGATGTTGTAACTGTCGGAATGGGCAAATCAAAAGGCAATAAAGTAGACGTTGCTGGGATAGTCTCATCAACAGAATCAGTAACATAAACTGTTACGCCATTCCAGATAAAGCAGCCAGAAAATAACAAAATTATCGCAAGGATGTAAGATAAACGTTTCATTTATTAACGGTTTTTAATTTAGCCAAACCTAAGACAAAAACAGCGAAAGTTCAAGAAAATTTCTTTTACTCGTCTAATATAGCTTTAATACCAGGCAATTCTTTTCCTTCGATGTATTCAAGCAATGCTCCGCCACCAGTGGAGATATAACTCATTTTGTCTGCTAAACCGAATTTGTTTACAGCTGCAACCGTATCGCCACCACCTACAAGGCTAAATGCGCCTTTTTCAGTAGCCTGTGCTACGGCTTCACCGACTTTACGTGTTCCTTCAGCGAAATTATCGAATTCAAAAACGCCGACTGGACCATTCCATAGGATTGTTGCAGACTGTTTTATAACGTTTGAAAACAGCTCAATACTCTTTGGTCCGATATCTAAGCCCATCCATCCGTCTGGGATATTGTCGATTGGTGTAATTTGTTTTTGGTCAGTATCTTTAAATTCCGTGGCATTTACACTATCAACAGGCAGGTATATGTTTACGTTTTTCTCTTTAGCTTTCTGTTCGACTTGCTTAGCAACTTGCAGCATATCGTCTTCTACCAATGAATTGCCGACCTTACCGCCGCGGGCTTTGATAAAGGTAAAAGTCATTGCTCCGCCAATAATCAGGTTATCGACCTTTTCCAAAAGGCTTTCGATTACTGTTATTTTCGTAGAAATTTTTGCACCTGCGATAATAGCTGTAAATGGCCGCCTGGTGTCTTTAAGCACGCGGTTAAGACTTTCGATTTCTTTGAGCATTAGGAGTCCGAACATTTTATCTTTAAAGAACTTAGCCACAACAGCAGTGGAAGCATGTGCGCGATGCGCAGTGCCGAAAGCATCGTTTATGTAAACATCGCCTAATTTTGCTAGCTGGGCAGCGAAATTTTCATCGCCTTTTGTCTCTTCATTGTGAAATCTCAAGTTTTCTAAAAGCAATACTTCTCCTGGTTTTAGCTGTGCTGCTGCCTGTTCAGCTACAGTACCAACGCAATCTTCTGCGAATTTAACTTCAACGCCTAAAATTTTACTTACGGTAGGTACAATATGTCGTAAGCTGTACTTATCCAGGCGCTGGCCTTTGGGACGTCCCATGTGCGACATAAGGATTGCTGCGCCACCTTTTTCTAAAACTAATTTGATAGTTGGCACAGCAGCTCGAATGCGGGTATCGTCTGTTACGTTGAAATTTTCGTCTAACGGTACGTTAAAATCGACACGAATTAAGGCTTTTTTACCTGTAAAATCGTAAGTTCTAATATCCAACATAGCTTAATTGTTTTAAGTTTTAGACAGAAATATACGTAAATTTATGGCAAATTGAATAGTTTTAAAGCATTTTCTGTTGTAATTTTCGCAATTTCTTCCAGAGTTAAACCTTTGACCTGAGCTAATTTTTCAGCGATTAAAGGGATATAACTGCTTTCGTTACGTTTTCCGCGATAAGGATGTGGAGCTAAAAACGGTGCGTCAGTTTCTAAAAGTATCATGTCCATAGGAATTTTTCGTACATGCTGGGCTAAATCAGAATTTTTAAAAGTCAAAATGCCGCCTATGCCAATATAAAAGTCGCCTAATTGTCTTATTTTCATTGCGTCTTCGTAGGTTCCTACAAAACAATGCACAACTCCCCGAAGCTGTGGAGAGTTTTCTTGCTGGAGAATATCAAGCACTAAATCGAAAGATTCTCGTATATGAATAATTACTGGCAGTTGTAATTGCTTAGCCCAATTTAGTTGTATTTTAAACACTTCGATTTGTTGTTGTTTAAACTCTTTGTTTCGGTACAAATCAATGCCAATCTCGCCAATAGCGTAAAATTTTCGTTTTTCCAGTTGTTTTTCGACAAATTTAAGGTCTTCAGTGTATTCCTGCTTGACAGAGTTTGCATGAAAACCCATTGCTGGGAAAAGGTTATCAGGAAACAAATCAACAGTACGATAAAGCTGGTCAATAGTTTGTTTGTCAATATTTGGTAAAATCATTCTTGTGACTCCTGCGTCAATTGCTCGCTGAATAACCTCGGTACGGTCTTGAGCGTAATGGTTTAAGTATAAATGTGTATGAGTATCGACAAATTTGAGCATATCAAAACTTATTTTTATTAAGCTTTATTGATTTATTTGTACATTTGCACTGAAAGAATTAATAAAATAAAAAATCTGAGCAAATGTATGAAATTACTTTAAAAG
>WFZV01000113.1 GCA_015489395.1 Bacteroidales bacterium | reverse complement strand
GCCTTAATATTATTCATTTCAATGGGGTTGTTCTTTAGTTCATGCTTTTTCAAGAGTTCAGTAAAATTACCACGAAGACATGGAGCATCTCCCAAAACTGGCTGGTATTACAATGATCCAGATTGGGGCGGCTTCGAAGTTTTTGACGTTGCAGAACAACCCACAGGCCCTGGACTTGTATTCATAGAAGGTGGAACATTTGTAATGGGCAATCCAGAACAAGATATTACATATTCATGGGACGCTATTCGCCGTAGAGTTACAGTTTCGTCTTTCTACATGGATGAGACAGAAATTTCCAACTTAGATTATCGCGAATATTTGCATTGGTTGTCAAAAGTCTTTGGAGACGAATTTCCAGAAGTAGTAAAAAAAGCTTTACCAGACACATTGGTTTGGCGGCGTCCACTTGCTTACAACGAACCTTATGTTAAGTATTATTTCCGCTATCCGGCATTCAACGATTATCCTGTAGTTGGCGTTAACTGGGTTCAAGCTAATGATTATAGTTCTTGGCGTACTGACCGTGTAAATGAAAAATTGCTTATTGATGCTGGTATTTTAAAAATCACGCCTGACCAAAAAGCTCCTAATTTCTTCAACACAGACGCATATTTAGCCGGACAATATCAAGGCGAAAGCAGCGGTAAACTTACTGATTTAGAAGGCAATCCCAAAGACCACGTAACATTAGAAGATGGTATTATCTTACCGCGTTACCGTCTGCCGACCGAAGCAGAATGGGAATTCGCAGCTTATGCTTTAATAGGCAATACAGAAGACGAACGTATCTGGGCTGGCCGTATTTATCCATGGAATGGACATTATTTGCGAAATCCGGACCGTGCTTACCGCGGTTTGTTTATGGCTAACTTCAAACGTGGACGCGGTGACTACATGGGTGTTGCAGGTTATCTCAACGATGGTTACGCACCTACTGCACCTGTTGACGCTTTCTGGCCTAACGATTACGGACTTTACAACATGGCTGGTAATGTAAACGAATGGGTATTAGACGTTTATCGTCCTCTTTCTTACGTTGACTTTGACGACTTCAATCCATTCCGCGGTAATGTATTCAAAACTCTGGTACGCAACAAAGACGGTAGCATCGTAGATAAAGACTCGCTCGGTTACCTCAGATACAGGTTAATGGGCGAAGACCCATCGAAATATGGTTCGGACATGACAGCTGAAGATGTTAAAAACGAACTTAAACGTTACAATTACCAAAAAGCTGATAACCGTAACTACTTAGACGGCGATTTGCAGTCAACTATTGGTCCGACATGGTTGCCAGACCAGGCAGATAACTACAAAGGAACAGCCTCTATGTACAATTACAAAGGCAATGACGAAAATCACGACGGAGCAACTTCGTTAATCTCTGATGAATCAAGAGTTTACAAAGGCGGTAGCTGGCGCGATATGCCATATTGGCTGGTTCCTGGCACACGCAGATTTATGGATCAATACCGTAGTACTGACGACATTGGTTTCCGTTGCGCTATGATACACGTTGGAAGCCCAAGTAAATATCAACAATAATCGTAACTACTGAAAGAGCGAATTAAAATAGATTAAAAGATAGAAACGACGGCTGGCCGATGGCCAGCCGTCGTTTTTTGCAAACAAAAACTGCCAAAAAGTCACATGTTTTCGGATATGGTACAGGATTTGACAGTATTTACCTTTGAAAAAGTAAAAAACAAAAGTCATGGCAGAAGTAAAAGAAATAAAAAAAGGGAAAATAGGCGTTACAACCGAAAATATCTTTCCGATCATAAAACAGTATTTGTACTCTGACCAGGAAATTTTTCTTCGCGAATTGGTCTCAAACGCCGTTGATGCTACACAAAAAATAAAAGCATTAGCACGTAGCGGCGAATTCAAAGGAGATTTGGGCGATTTAACCATAAAAGTAAAAGTTGACCCTAAAAATAAAACTCTGACCGTTTCAGACCGTGGCATTGGCATGACAGCAGAAGAAGTGGATAAGTACATCAACCAAATTGCTTTTACAAGTGCAACAGAATTCTTAGAAAAATACAAAGACAAAATCGATAACATCATCGGACGTTTTGGCCTTGGTTTTTATTCAGCTTTCATGGTTGCCGATAAAGTCGAATTAATAACCAAATCATGGAAAGAAGACGAACCGGCTGTAAAATGGGTTTGCGAAGGCAAGCCAGAATTCGTCATTGAACCGGCAGACAAGCAAGATCGCGGCACGGACGTAATACTTCACATTTCAGATGACGCAAAAGAATATTTAGACGATAACCGTATCCTTGGTTTATTGCAAAAATACAGCAGATTTTTACCAGTACCAATAAAACTAATCAAAAGCGACGGTAGCGAAGTCTTAATTACCGAAGAACCGCTGTGGAAAAAGCATCCCAGCGAACTTAAACACGAAGATTATATCGAATTTTACAAAAAGCTTTATCCGGAATCATACGAAGAACCACTATTTTATATTCACTTAAACGTTGATTATCCTTTTAATTTGACAGGAATACTCTATTTCCCGAAAATCCGTTCGAATCTGGAAATTCAAAAAAACAAAATCCAGCTTTACGCAAACCAGGTCTTTGTAACAGACTCCGTTGAAAACATTGTGCCAGAATTCCTTACACTTTTACATGGCGTGCTTGACTCGCCAGATATCCCACTTAACGTGTCTCGAAGCTATTTACAGACCGACGCCAATGTCCGCAAAATTTCTAACCACATAACAAAGAAAGTTGCAGACAAACTCCATGAAATTTTCAAAAACAACCGCAAAGAATTCGAAGAAAAATGGGATGACCTGAAGCTGTTTATACAGTACGGCATGATGACAGACGAGAAGTTTTACGAAAAAATGAAAGATATTTACTTGCTCAAAAACGTTGATGGACAATATTTTACACTTGAAGAATACAAGAAACTAATCAAAGATAACCAAACCGACAAATATGGAACACTGATTTATCTGTATGCAACTGACAAAACCGAACAACACTCATTTATACAAGCTGCAAAAGACAAAGGATACGATGTTTTGCTGCTGGACGGACAATTAGATGTGCCATTTATCAACTTCTTAGAACAAAAATTAGAAAATAGCCGCTTTGCGCGTGTTGACTCTGACATAATTGACCGTCTGATCCTGAAAGAAGACAAACCGCAGGTTAACATTAGTCAGGAAGACCAGCAAGACCTGTCGATAATCTTTGAACATGCAGCAACTAAAACCGGTACAGGCACTTACTTCGTCCAATTCGAAGCAATGGGCGCTGATGCCCTGCCTGTAACAATCACACAATCAGAGTATATGCGCCGAATGAAAGACATCGGACGATTAGGCGGTCCTGACATGAGACTTTATGAAAATCTGCCAGATACTTTAAACCTGGTCGTTAATACTGACCATCAACTCATTGCAAAAGTTATCGAACAAAAAAATCAAGCTTTAGGCGACAAACTAAAACAATTACGCGAACAAATCGCCCAGGTCGAAAAGCAAATTAACGAACTGAAAGAAAAACACAAAGACAAAAAACAGGACGAAATTCCACAAATCGACCGCGAAAAATTAGACGAACTTAACAAACAACAGGAAGACCTGGAAAACGAAAAAGGCAAATTACTACGAGAATTTGCTGAACAAAATAACTTAGTCCAACAATTAGTCGATCTGGCGCTGCTGGCTAAAAATATGCTAAAAGGCCAGCGCCTCACTGACTTTGTCAAACGAAGCGTTCAATTCATCGAAGCTTAAAACAAACTACGAGCCTAAAAAAAGCGGGGCCAATTAGGTCCCGCTTTTTTTTACAAACAAACTCAGCCCAAACTGTGCGAATTTTTATTTTTCGACCTTAAACACCTGCAAAGCCACAGACCCGCTGACAAAACGTATATCCTTAATGCGCTGCAAGCCCTTGGTTAATTCTTCGAGTCCGCCTGATTTAAGGTATTTACGAAAATTTCTAAAATGTTCGCCGCCAGCCAAAAATTCCACGAACCATGTTACGGCTTTTCCGTCAGATTTAGCCCTGTCGTCATAAACGTAATCCACCACGAAAAAATAGCCATTTGGACGGGTAATACGTTTTGCTTCCTGAACAATTTGCCGTGCAAGCTGGAAAGGTTTTTCGTGCAAAGCAAAACTCACCATTGAAAGGTCAAATGTATTATCGTCAAAACCTGTTTGAGCAGCATTTTGCACAGAGCAATTAACGCCATATTTTCTTTTAGCGACTCTGACCATGTGCGGCGATAAGTCTATGCCCACAACCTTCTGAAAATCGCCTGATTTAAAATAGCTCAGTTGATGACCTGTGCCGCAGCACAGGTCAATAACCGACTTTACGCCCAATCGTTTTGCTTCCAGAAGTACGCGTTTACGTATTGAATGCAAAGGTTTTGCCAGTAGCGGATCGTACATGTTAGCGACAAACGCACCATATTTTGTAAGTCCCATTTCTGCAAATTATTTAGGCATTTTACTATTTTGTAACTCTTTGACGAGCTTATTTGCTTTGTAGATATACTTCAAAGCTTCGATTAATCCCCAGGAGTCAGAAGCCACAGCACGGTTATCGTCGGGGATATAGATGTATGCACCAGCCAGGCTTTCGATATTGCCATCGTGGATAAGTCCGACGATTTGTAAATCTTTGTTTATCACTGCGCTACCAGAGTTTCCGCCGACAATATCGTTTGTCGAAGCAAAACCGACAAATGTTTTCAGGTCAAATTGTTTTGGTGGATTTAGCCAGCGAGGGTGTAAGCCCCATGGATATGTTTTTTGTCCGAAAGAATAATACCTATCGTAAAGTCCGTAAAATGTAGTTTTTGCAGGTGCTAAAGTTCCGTTGTATTCGTAACCTTTTATAGTACCAGGTTGAAAACGCAAAGAGAAAGTAGCATCAGGAGGTATTTTGCTACCATAAACGAGGTATATTAAATAGCCTAATTTCTGGTTCAAAACCTCGAGGCGGTTCAGGTCTTTTTGTACGCGTGGCTGGTAATTGTCAATGGTTTTGTAAATATTTTTCATGGCAATAATAAGCGGGTCGTCGGAGTCGAGGATAGCAGCAGCTCCCAGGTCGTATAATTCTTTAGCGAATTTAGGGTCGTCCAGGTTTGTAGCTTTAAGCAAGCTAATGTATGGGTCTTTGTCTTTTTGGAACATGTATAAAATCGAACAATTTTCGCCTTTCACACCATGGATAAAGTCTAAAATCGCCTGTACATCAAGCCGTTGCCGCAGGGTATCTGTTGAGGTTATATAAATCTGGTCAAAAGGCTTA
Source organism: Bacteroidales bacterium (assembly GCA_015489395.1). Classification (GTDB taxonomy): domain Bacteria; phylum Bacteroidota; class Bacteroidia; order Bacteroidales; family S143-33; genus S143-33. The sequence continues at coordinate 5,113 of WFZV01000113.1, read as the reverse complement.
TCTAATTTTCCATTAGCGTAAAGATAAAGATTTTTAGCAGTCTGCCATACAGCTGGTTTCATTCTAAGCAACAATTTAGCGAACAGGTAATTTTTATAAACTTGTTCGAGGTCCTGAAGTGTAGATTGAATTTGCGTCCATATTTGGCCGTAATTGCTGTTTAAAGCTGAATCGTTTTTGACTTTGTGAATTAAATCGTTCTGAAATGAGCGTTTTTTAGCCATAATGTATGGGTCTCGCAGTGCTTTATAAAGTCCAGCGTAGTATTTTCGTGCATTGGCGATTCCAAGTAAAGTACTGAGTTCGCGGTCTTTATTTTCAGGATGAGCTTTAAAATACTGAAACTGAGCATTGTAAAGTGCATTGAAGTAATAAAGCAAGATTGGAAGTTTATAATTTTTAAAAAACTCCAGTTGTTGCACAGTTAAAAGTCTGTCGGTATTACCCGGATTGCCGACCACAAAGACAGGTTCGCCCGGATTAGCACCGCGTTTTGACCATGTGAAATAATGTTTAACTTTAACGGGTTTGCCATTTTCGTAAGCTCTGAGAAAAGCAAAATCCAGTTCATATCTTGGGTAAGTGAAATTATCCCAGTCCCAGCCGGTAGAAGCGATTTGCACGTCAGGGACCATAACCAGACGTATGTCAGTATAGCGTTTGTAAATATACAGCGAAAATTTACCGCCATAATAAAGTGAAATTACTTGAGCGACAATATGTTTCTTTGGATTAGAATATTTTTTTTCGATTTGTTTAATGATTTGTTGTTTTAAAGCGACTTTTTCGCTGTCAGTTTTACCTTTTGCCATTGCCTGCTGCACCTGGTCTGTAACATCTTTGATTTTTATGAGCTGTTCGACATACATTCCCGGGATTTTTCGTTCGCCAGTAGCAGCAGTATCTGCGTAAAAACCGTCACGATAGATATTTTCGCCAGGTTTTTCGATTTTTTTGAGTAATCGTCTGACGCAATGGTGGTTAGTCATAATAAGGCCGTCCTGTGAGACAAAAGAACCAGAGCAACCTGTGCTAAGACGCAAAGCAGCAAGACGGACATTTTTAAGCCATTTTTCTGTAGGCATGAATCCATATTGCTGGTAAATCTTTTGTACAGGCACTTGGTCGAAAGTGTACATTGCACCAAAATCGTCATAGCACCAATGAACTTTATTTAAATCGATAGGATAATAAAAACCCCGTTGAGAGAAGCCTAACGTAATGGACAACAGAACTATTAGAGATAAAAATGCTCGTTTTGCCATAGAAAATAATTTTTGATTTTTGATAAAAATAAAAACAGCAGGGAAGATTTACAAATACTTAAATCAATCACAAAGTCAAGACTTATCTTCGAAAAGATTTTTTTGATAATAAAACTGGCAAAAAGTACGGCGGTGATAAGGAGAAAGCCCGAATTTCATAACTGCTTGTTTGTGCATTGCAGTAGGATAACCTTTATTTGTGTGCCAGCCGTATTGCGGAAATTTACGGGCAATTTTTCGCATATACTCATCGCGAAAATTTTTTGCCAGTATAGAAGCAGCTGCTATTTGGGCGTATCTGGCATCGCCTTTGACAATTGTTTTATACGGAATATTTTTAAACGGTTTAAAACGATTTCCATCGACAATAATCATCTGGGGATGCACGGATAGAACTGTAAGGGCAAGGTGCATAGCTTTAATTGAGGCATTTAAGATATTTATACGGTCGATTTCAACATTATCAACCATTGCCACAGCCCAGTCAATAGCTTTATCCAGAATGTATCGCTGAAGTATTAGGCGTTTTTTCTCAGAAAGTTTTTTTGAATCATCTAACAAAGGATGGTCAAAATCATCAGGTAAAACTACAGCAGCAGCAAACACAGGGCCAGCCAGCGGTCCACGACCAGCTTCATCCACACCAGCGACTAAACCGTTGTATTTAAAAAGCTCAACAGACATTACTGCATAAGTTTGGGCGGAAGAATTACGCGGTTGCCAAGCATGCTATTTAATTTACTACGAATCTGCATAAGACTGTTGTATTGTTCGAGCAAAGGAGTAATTTTCTCAAAATTATCCGGAGGTATCTGGTGCATCTGGTCTAAAATTTTCTCCATAGCAAAAGAGACTATTCTCATTTTAAAAGATAAAATCGTCTGTTGCACGCCTTCGCGGTAGTGGTCGTCAGGATGATGAACTAAAGCCCCGCGGCGCTCCCAAATCTTACTTATCGGATATTCGCGCGAAAGGATATCGACTGTAATTTGCTGAATATCAGGATCAGGATGATTTACGAAATAATTAAAATCTATGGGCTTGCCATTCATTAACAAAGACTTTATCTCTTCAAAAACTTTTTTGTACACATTATTTTTAAATTCCAGTTCTTCGTTCTGCAATTCTGTTATAACATACTCAGCCACAGTTGTAATGACATAATTACCGTCTGGGGTTTGCTCGCGAATAAACTCTTTATTGCCGTATTTCAACAGATAATAAATCAGCTCTTTTTCTTCAGGAATAGAAACAGCATCAGTATAGCCAGGGATTGTAGGAGTTTTACGGGCAGGAAGTACAGCAGGTTTGACCGGAGTTAGAGTCAGGCGCTTGAGATTTTTAGCAATAATCTTCTCTAATTCAGCGAATAAAGATTTTTCATCAACCTCTAACAGCTGGGAAGCTTTTTTTATAAAAACAGCTCGTTTAATAGGGTCTGGGATATTAGCGATGCTTTCAACGACCTGTTTTGAGACCTGAGCGCGCTTAATGGGGTCGTCTGCAGCATCTTTTAACAAAAATTGTGTTTTAAAAGTAATAAAATCGACTTCATGAGTCTGAATATACTCCTTTAAATCAACTGGCGAGAGTTTTTTACTAAAGCTATCGGGGTCTTCGCCCTCAGGTAAAGCAACCACACGCAAATTCAAATCCTCTTTGAGAGCAATATCAATACCACGCAAAGCAGCTTTAATGCCAGCCTGGTCACCATCGAAAATTAAAGTCAAATTCGGCGTTAGGCGATGGATAAGGTTAACATGGTCTTCGGTCAAAGAAGTACCCAACGAAGCCACAGTATTTTCAATTCCAGCCTGATGAAAAGCCATCACATCAGTATAGCCTTCAACGAGATAACATTTATCTTCGCGGGTAATTGCTCGCTTGGCAAAATAAATTCCGTATAGGATTTTACGCTTCTGAAAAATCTCAGTCTCAGGAGAGTTAAGGTATTTTGCTACAGTTTTATCGTCTCGAAGCGTACGACCGGCAAAACCTAAAATCTGGCCAGACATCGAATGAATCGGGAAAATAACCCTGGCCCAAAAACGGTCATATACTTTATCTTGCTTTTGAATTACTAAACCTGCTTTGACCAAAACGTCAATACTAAAACCATTTTTCTGAGCATGATGAGTAAAAGCGTCCTTACGGTCGAGTGCATATCCAAGCTGAAATTTCTGGATAGTCTCATCTGTAAAACCTCGAGAACGAAAATACGACAGTCCTACGCTTATACCCTCGTCATCGTTAAAAAGGTTGTTTGTATAATACTGCTGGGCAAACTTGTTGACAACTAAAACACTTTCCCGTTCTTTGTGTTTTTGCTTTTGTTCGTCAGTTTCCTCCTCTTCTTCGACCGGGATATTATATTTTTTAGCCAAATACTTAATCGCCTCAGTGAAAGAAAGATGTTCGTGCTTCATCAAAAAACTGACAGCATTACCCGATTCGCCGCAACCAAAACATTTAAAAATCTGTTTTGCTGGCGAAACTACAAACGAAGGGGTACGCTCTTTATGAAAAGGACATAAAGCTTTGTAATTTGAGCCAGAGCGTTTTAGATTAACAAATTCTCCAATAACCTCAACAATATCTGTACGTTCTAAAACTTTTTGTATAGTATCGCGAGAAATCATAAATTACAAAGGATTTTTTGGTCAAAAACAAAAGTAAATCTTTCGAAGTTTAAAGGCAAGTTTTTTATTTTTACTTTACTATTGTTTTTTTTCGTAAAAAACTATAAATTTACAGGAATTAAAATCAAAAAATTATGGAAAATCAAGCTCGCGATAGTCTTTTGGGAATGGCGATTGGAAGTGCTTTAGGTTTACCACACAATTTACAATACCAGTCAACATCATCACTCCATCCTGTCACCGATTTACTTCTCAATGAAGATAATCAAAATGCCCTATGGTCCAACGATATAAGCCTGGCTTTTTGCCTGGCTGATGCACTTACAGAAGGCTATGACATCAACCGAATTATTGATTTTTATCTGGATTGGCTGGATAATAATATCTGGTCTGTAACAGACAGATTTTTAGACAAAACTATAGATTCCCAAACTTTTAAAGCTCTACAAGCCTTAAAAAACAACACTTATCAGAATTTTGACCCTGAAAAAGATTTAACCAGCGGCAGTCTGAAAAGAATTTTGCCGATAATTTTCTACACTTGGGACAAACCTTTGAAAATAAGGTTTGAAATAGTAAAAGAACTAACCGAACTCACCCATCCAGACAATATTGCTGTATTAGCGAATTTTTATTTAACTGAATTTGCGCGCTACCTGCTATTGGGAGATAGTCCACGAATAGCTTATCTTACTTTACAGGAATTCATGCCAATTATGCTTAAAAATCTTAACTACGACAAACAGGAAATTGACCAATTCTGGAGACTTTTCAACAGTGAAATCTGGCATTACGACAAACAAACTCTCAACCCTTCTGTAAATCCAGTTGACAGCTTAGAAGCAGTGCTTTGGTCACTTTTAATTAGCGACTCTTTAATAGATGCTATTCTGACAGCTGTAAATTTAGACGGAAATCCCGAAACCTTAGGAGCAATAACCGGCGGTCTGGCTGCCATGTATTATGGAATCGACAATATTCCTCGTAACTGGCTAAATAACATTGCTTTGAAAGACAAAATAGAACAACTTGCCGAAGCTTTATACCACCTTTACCTCAAAGACCTGCACAACGAACGTCCTATCACTGCCCAAGAATTGATGTAAGTCTAAATGTGCCGTACACCGGATTTCAACGAAAAACGGCAGGCCGACTGCGTCGGCCTGCCGTAACACTCGTAGCATCAAGGGCTAAATGGGGCGTGATTGG
>WFZV01000112.1 GCA_015489395.1 Bacteroidales bacterium | reverse complement strand
CGCTGTACTCCATCATATAAGTAAAAACATACCTGCTGGGGACTACAGTCTGCTGCGACCAGGTATTACTAACGACAAAGCTGAAAACGGCTAACATAAGAAACTGAAGGTGTTTCATAATAGGTGATTTTACTTTTTATTTTTAAAATCAAATATTTAAATCATGGGTTAAAACCAACTTACATTAACAAAGTTAGTTTTTTTTGTTAATTTTGCACCAGTCAAAACAAACGGAATTTACAATGAAACCATATCAGAAAGACATTGACAAAGCAGTAGAAGTATTGCGAAAAGGTGGTGTAATTTTATATCCAACCGACACAATCTGGGGCTTAGGCTGCGATGCTACTAACCCTCAAGCAGTTGAAAAAATCTACAAAATAAAACAACGTAGCAACTCTAAAAGCATGCTAATACTTCTGGACTCGATGAATAAACTCATGGACTATGCCTATGTGCCATCAATGGCCTGGGAACTTATAAAGGTAAGCAATCACCCTCTTACAATTATCTATCCCGAAGCCAAAAACCTCGCATCTAACCTCATTGCAGAAGATGGTACTATTGGAATAAGAATTGTCCGCGACGACTTTTGTCGGGATTTAATTCGAGCTTTTGGAAAACCTATCGTCTCTACATCTGCTAATATTTCTGGCAAACCTGCTCCAGCTAATTTCAAAGAAATTAGTCCTGAAATCAAAAAACAGGTTGACTATATCGTTAATTGGCGACAAAATGACACTCGACGGGCGCGACCCTCTTCAATCATCAAATTAGAAAAAAACAACGAAGTCATCATCATTAGACAATAAAAACTTTCAAACCATGGAAAACAACAAAAAACAAAATAAAAAAACACAAAAAATACGAATTGGCATAACTCACGGCGATATCAACGGAATCAGCTACGAGATTATCCTAAAAACTTTCAAAGACCCACGTATTCTCGAATTCTTTACACCTATTATCTACGGTTCGCCTAAAATCGCTGCTTATTACAAAAAAGTATTCAAACTCTCAAGCATTCAACTTAATCATATAAAATCCGCAGACAAAGCCGATCCCAATGCGATTAATATAATAAACTGCGTTGACAATAAAATACGTGTCGAAATCGGGCAACCTACAGAAATGTCCGGCAAGGCAGCACTCGACGCATTAAAAGCTGCTGTTGCTGACCTCAAAGCTAAAAAAATCGACGCACTGGTCACCGCACCGATTAACAAAAAAGCTATTTACGGCACAAACTTCAACTTCAAAGGACATACCTGGTACCTGGCACACGAATTCGGAGTCCAGGACGTTTTGATGTTTATGATTCACGATAAACTCAGAATAGCGGTTGCAACAGACCACATACCTCTCAAAGACGTAAGCAGCCATCTGTCCATTGACCTGATTTTAAACAAATTACTTTTGATGGAAAAAAGCCTTAAAACTGATTTTAGGGTCGAAAAACCTGTTATCGCTGTACTTGGCCTTAATCCTCACGCAGGTGACGATGGACTTATTGGCGACGAAGAAGAAAAAATTATCATTCCAGCCATTGAAAAAGCTAAAGAACAAGGACTTATCGTACTTGGTCCTTATTCAGCAGACGGTTTCTTTGGCTCTGAAAACTACAAAAACTTCGACGCCATCCTGGCAATGTACCACGACCAGGGACTTATTCCTTTCAAAATCCTTTCAAAAGGCAAAGGCGTTAACTACACTGCCAACCTCCCATTTGTACGAACATCACCTGCTCACGGCACTGCATACGACATCGCCGGACTAAACAAAGCAGACCATACCTCATTCTTAAATGCCATTTATCTAACTATCGACATTTACAAAAACCGTAAACTCTTCGAAAATATCGAGCCGCTTCAAAAACAAAACATGGACGAACTGCTTTATACTCTTATGCCTGCTAAAGCTGCTGAACTGCAAGAAATGGAAAACGTCCAAAAAGAAGACGAACAAGACCAGATAAAACAAGAACAAAATCAGACTTCTACTACAGAACAACAAACCCAACAAACTGAAACCCTGCAAGAAACAAAACAACAAACCGACGAACAAAAATCACAACAAACACAGCAAGAAACCGTCCTGATCGGCGACCACCCAGACGTTGAGCTGGAAACAATCGACGAAAATCCTGTCTCTACTCCTGAGAATGAAAATAACCAACAAGAAAACCAGGAACACAAACAAAACATCAACAAAATAAAAGAAAAACTACAACACCAAGACAAAAAGCATTCTCCGTTCAAAGGACCTAAACGATTATTCAAAAAACATAAATACGACGATTACAAAGACATGACCTAAATCTTATAATCTACAACTACACACTACAAACTATGAGAACCACTCCAGTTGTCAGAGACTTACTTATCATAAACACATCATTGCTCGTTTTAGCATGGATATTAGCGCCTTTTGGTATAGACCTGATAAATATTTTAGGCCTTCACTATCCAAAATCGCCATATTTTCACCCATACCAGTTTTTTACGCACATGTTCATGCACGCTAATCTTATCCATTTGCTTTTCAACATGTATGCTTTATGGCTGTTTGGAACTGTCCTGGAACGGGTATGGGGCGGCAAACGCTTTTTGATTTACTATTTAGTAACCGGATTTGGTGCTGCTATTTTACACACAGCTGTAACATGGTGGCAAATACATCATTTCATTTCTGCAGCGCAAAAGTTTCTCGCTCATCCTGATATGCAATCTTTTCTGTGGTTTTACAAAAAGTATCCGCAATACTTCAATCCTAAGGCTGTCAGTGCTTTATTAGCCCAATGGGAGTTACATCCCAGCAGTACCAGTTTTGCGACTGCTGTAATACCTGCGATTCGTCAAGCCATTGAGTTTAAAATGAATATTCCTATAGTTGGAGCCTCTGGTGCTATTTTCGGTCTTTTGTTAGCTTTTGGTATGCTTTTCCCCGAAACGCCCCTTTACATAATTTTCGTTCCTTATCCCATAAAAGCTAAATATTTTGTTGTTGGCTATGGTCTGCTCGAGCTAACTAACGGTGTTTTAAACATTCCAGGCGATAATATTGCTCATTTTGCACATCTGGGCGGTATGATTTTTGGCTATTTGCTTATAAAGTACTGGGATATTAAAGGAATTCCCCGGTATGGCAACCGCTTTTAAACCATAAATCACTGAAAATGAGACACAACCTTAAATATCAATGGCAACACCTCAATGTTTTGTATAAATTACTTGTTGCCAATGTGGCAGTTTTTCTAATAATTGTAGTCATAGAGCTATTTGCGTATTTGTTCCGCATTTTTTACGTTTTAGACATAATTATTCGTCTGTTTGCTTTGCCTGCTGCGCCACTTAAGCTGCTTTTAAAGCCCTGGACTCTATTTACTTACATGTTTTTGCATGTGAATTTTTGGCATATCTTTGGAAATTTGTTGTGGCTATATTTCATGGGAATAATTTTTTTGATGTATTTTTCGGAAAAACAGTTATGGCGGGTGTACGTCATTAGCGGGTTGGCTGGTGCAGCTCTATATTTTTTATCGTATAATATTTTTCCTGTTTTCTGGCCGGTTAAAAACCAATCGATTTTACTTGGCGCTTCGGCAGCTGTTTCAGGAATAGTTTTGGCTGTTTCGGCTTACAAACCAAACGATTACGTTTATGTATTTGGAATTTTTAAAGTTCCATTATGGTTAATTGGTGCTTTGTATGTGCTTTATGACCTTTCGATGCTGCCTCTGGATAATGCAGGAGGACATATCGCTCATTTAGGAGGTGCGCTGTATGGATTATGGTTTGGTTTAAAGTTTAAAAAAGGGCAGGACGTTAGTCTCTGGTTGTCTAAATTTAATTTCAAATCGTCCAAAAGCCATCGCAAAAAGTACCGGGTTGTAAAAAACGATTTTCGACCACAGGATTACCAGTGGAACGCACAAAAGCAAGATATAAAGAAAGAAATTGACAGGATTTTAGACAAAATCTCAAAGCACGGCTATAACAGCCTAACGAAAAAAGAACGGGAATTTTTACGTCAACACAGTAAAGACTACGACGGATTTACTCAATAAAACATCGCATATCCAATCAAAATAGCTGTTATTATACCGGCTAAATCTGCAGCAAGACCCGCTACCACTGCATATCGGGTATTTTTTATCCCTACAGAACCAAAATAAACTGCTAAAATATAAAACGTCGTATCAGTCGAACCCTGAATGATCGAAACCAGATGACCGACAAACGAATCAACCCCGTAAGTCTTCATCGCTTCTATCATCATTGCCCTTGCTCCACTACCCGACAATGGCTTCATAAACGCTGTTGGCAACGCTTTGACAAATTCTGTATTTATCCCAAAAACAGCAAAAAACCTCTCTAATCCATCAATTAAATAATCCATTGCCCCCGATGCACGAAAAACAGCAATACTCACAAGAATCGCTACCAGATACGGGATTATCTTTACAGCTATGGCAAAACCCTCCTTTGCCCCTTCGATAAAATCTTCATAAACATTACGCTTCTTGATAAATCCCAAAAACAAAAACAACACAATTATCGAAAACAATATTAAACCCGTTGCCACATTTGATACTACCTGCATTTTTGCCGAGCCTAAACGGATAAAACCATAAATAAACGCTGCAATTAACAAACTCAACCCACCAATATACCCCAAAACAACCCAATTCCATATCTTTAACCGCTGATATAAAGCCGTCACTATCAGTCCAACAAGCGTCGAAGCAAACGTAGCAATCAAAATCGGAATAAATACATCCGTTGGATTCTGCGCACCCATTTGCGCACGATAAGCCATTATACTTATCGGTATTATAGTCAAACCCGACGTATTAAGTACCAAAAACATTATCTGTGCGTTCGAGGCAGTATCTTTTTTCGGATTAAGCTCTTGCAGCTGCTCCATTGCCTTAAGTCCCATCGGCGTAGCAGCATTATCCAAACCCAGCATATTGGCAGCAATGTTCAATGTTATCGAACCAAGAGCTGGATGTCCGTCAGGTACTTCGGGAAAAATCTTGCGAAACAACGGCCGCAACAAACGTGCTAAAGCCTGTACTATACCAGCCTTTTCACCAACTCGCATAATACCTAACCAAAAAGCCAAAATCCCTGTCAAAAACAGCGATATACGAAAAGCTGTGTCTGACATATCAAATACTTGCTTGACAATCTGACTGAAAATCTGCGTATCTCCCGTAAAAATCAACTTTGCCAATGCCACCAAAAACGCTATAAAAAAGAACGACAACCAGATATAATTCAATACCATAAAACTTAAACTTAACGATTCACAACTTCACCAAAGTTACAAACTTAACCCAAAAAGCAACAAAAACATTTTTAGCAGGTAAAAACGAGCCATAACGTACACTCGAAGATGAGATGGTTTTCCCTTACCTGGGCGCAGGACTTAATTGTGAACTAAAAAGGCAAGGCAAGACGGAGACCGCCGTCGCTCCAACTGCCGCCAGGGTCGTCGTGGCCGCGGTAAGCCACGCGGGCGCTAGCGGCGAAGTTGCCCCACGACCCGCCACGCAGAACACGGCCAGATCCCGCGTCTGGTCCCATTGGATTTTTTCCTGGACTGTGGCTATAATAATTCCAGTCATACCAATCCCAGCACCACTCCCATACATTGCCGCTCATATCATACAGACCAAGCTCATTTGGCTTTTTCTGACCTACTGGATGAGTTTTGTAATCTGAATTATCGTAATACCAGGCTACCTCATCAATATTATCACTTCCGGAATATTTATATCCACGGGATTTTCGTCCACCACGGGCAGCATACTCCCACTGGGCCTCTGTTGGAAGGCGAAAGCCATTGGCAGTTGTGTCTATTGAAACCTGCTTTCCATTAATAATATAATAAGGTTTACGTCCTGTCATCTCACTTAGTTTATTACAAAACCTTACTGCATCATACCATGAAACGCTTTCTACAGGACAGTCATCACAGCCGTTATAATAGCTTGGATTATTTTCCATTACAGCAGTCCACAAACGCTGAGTAACGGGAAACTTTCCTATATAAAAACTATCTAATTCTACTTCATGTACTGGCTTTTCGTTATTTTCGCCATATTCACTTCCCATATAAAACTTGCCACCTTCAACTAAAATCATATCAAACGTAACGTCTTTTATTTTGAACGTAAGTAT
>WFZV01000111.1 GCA_015489395.1 Bacteroidales bacterium | reverse complement strand
CAACAAAAGCGCTTGTAATGAATTAATGTGCTGGATATGAAGCAGTTTTACCAGAAAAATATAAAAGTTCTCAGCGATTTTAACGATGTCCAGGCCGTAAATTATAAGAAGTGACAGAATTTTATGAACAACAATACTCATTTCTGTGAGAATTCCTGCAATTAGAAAGCCGAACAAATTACGACCAAAAATTTCTATACCCACTTCAAACAAAAAACCCTCGATAATAATTGCTGTCATTGGTCCAAGCAGCACTGCAGATGGCGAAATAGATTTTATTAATGCTGCGATTAGGCTGGATTTTAAAGCTAAACCACTATCATGCCAAAAATAGGTGAAAATACTAAGCAAAATTATCACCAAAAAACTCATAATCGCACCTGCCATTGGCACATGCAAATTGTGAAGGTATGACCCTAATATTATTTCTGTTGCTCCCCAAAAACTTCCTATTGCTGCGGCTTTGAGCCATGACGACTTTATAGGTCTTGAGTAGAATCGCATATTAATGCTACTTTTTTACCAAGTTTCAAAAAATATTTCGTTCCATAGTCTTGAGCTATCAGTCCAAGCACGCGACTGTCGTAAAGCTTGAACTGTACTCCAAAACTGGCTTTTATTCCCCAGTAACACAGCTCTGGCGACATTGTAGCAGTTGGCCCTAAGATGTACTTGTCCGAATTAGGAGAGTTTTCAAGAAGAGTATTAAAAGTTTTGTTGTAAATGGCTGTTGCAGAGATAATTAAACAGTCTGCAGCCTGTAAGTAATGTTTTTGATTTTTTATTTTATTGTCAGGTGCTTGTATATCCCGCAAATCCGAGTAAGTAAAGGCAATGCCCATTTTTTCAAGGCGTTCAAAGACAGGCTTAAACTGTCCGATTATATGGATGTTTTTATATTTGTGTAAATCAATGGCCCCGGTAATGTCGCCAGCTTCCACGATATTTTCCGAACGGTAGTTTAACAGGGCGTTGAAATAAGCTGTCAGGATTATGCGATGGTCAATATTCTGTATATCAATATTTTCTGGAATTTGCGAATCTAATTTTCGTTCCAGTGTAGCACATACGCCTATATTTCCGTTTACCAGTTCAACGGCAAAGTAATGCTTGCCAGAAGCGATTTGTCGAATAAAGTCCCTGTCAAATCCGTATAAGTCATTCAAATGTTCCAGAAAGTCTTTCATCAACTTATTTTTTGCAATTTAGCAAATTTAAGAAGGATTTTCTTTTTGCCAAAGTTCTCAAATTCGATCTCTGCTTTAGTATCAGGATATTCGCCGATTAGGTTTAGGATTTTGCCTTTACCAAAGCGACTGTGAAATACGATGGAACCAACTGAAAGCCCTGTCGTTGGTTCATACTGTAATCTTTTCATTTGCGAGTTTGAGTTGCTTTTGAGCTTCTTTAACTTTGATAGGTCTTTTGGAGCCTCAGGTGTTTGTTTGTGAGTTGTATTGAGTTTAAAATCAGAGATTTCTGACTTAAATTCATTGAAATTCGTGCCAGAATTTGATTCGTATGTAAATTCGATTTCACGGTTGAGGTTGTCATATTTTAATAGCTGTTGGTCAATTTCTTGTATAAATTGACTTGGTTTTTGGTCGCGCAGCTGGCCCCAATGTAATCGTCGTTCAGCGTAAGATAGAAAAACCTGTTTTTTAGCACGTGTTAAAGCTACGTAAAATAGCCGTCGCTCTTCTTCTAAGTCATTTGGATTTAAATCAACCATGATTCCAGGAAAAATCGATTGTTCCAGACCCACCAAAAACACTGTGTGAAACTCAAGCCCTTTTGCTGAGTGAATGGTCATTACATTGACTTTTGAAGTTGGTATGTCTTCTTGTTCGTTGTCCTGGTCAGTGAGCAGAGCCACGTTTTCCAAAAAGTTTTCCAGAGTAGGCTCCTGGTCGCTCGTCTCAGCATATTCTTTAATTGCATTAAGTAGCTCCTGTACGTTTTCGTAACGGGACTGCGATTCGGGAGATGGATCAGATGAAAGAGCATGCAGAATACCACTGTGTTTTGCTACGTGCATAGCAAAGTCGTAAAGGCCCATTGTTAGGCGTTTCGTTGCAAAGTCCCGTATTATTTGCCTGAAGTTAATCAAAGCGTTTTTGGCCCGCGAGGATAAGTCTATTGGCAAATCTTCGATTTTTTCCAGTACGTTCCAGACAGGTATTTGGTTATCTACAGCAAATCGAAAGATTTTAGCTTTTGTCCGGTCGCCAATTCCACGGTTTGGATAGTTGATTATTCTGTCTAAAGCTTGTTCGTCGTACGGATTAAGCGCTAATCGTAAATACGCTAATGTGTCTTTAATTTCTTTTCGCTGGTAGAACGATAGGCCGCCGTAAATTTTGTAAGGTATATTGTTTTGTCTCAGGAAATCTTCGAAAATCCTTGACTGTGAGTTCATCCTGTAAAGTATAGCCATGTCTGAGTAGTCAACTCCCTGTTTGTGAAGCTCTTTGATTTTTTCTGCTACCCAACGTCCTTCGTCATAATCAGTGGAATGCTGTACAACTATGATTGATTCGCCTTGTTCGGAGTTAGAAAATACGTTTTTAGGAATTTGGCGAGTGTTTTTTGCAATTACGCTGTTGGCTGCTTTAACAATGGTCTGGGTAGAACGGTAATTTTGCTCTAATTTAAATAGTTTGTATTCTGGAAAGTCTTTTTGAAATGCAAAAATGTTTTCAATTCTGGCGCCTCGGAATGCGTAAATACTCTGGGCATCGTCGCCTACAACGCAAATTTTACGGTGTTTTTCTGCTAATTTTTTGATAATCAAATATTGTGCGTAATTCGTGTCCTGGTACTCGTCAACCAAAATGAATCGAAAGGCTTTTTGATATTGTTGTAAAACCTCGGGAAACTGCTTAAACAAAATGTTTGTCTGGAGAAGCAAATCGTCAAAATCCATTGCGCCAGCTTGCTTCAATCGAATTTCGTAACGTTTGAATATTTCGCCAAAGTATGGTATTCTCAGCTTTTTATCCTGCTCATAAAACTCGTTATTCGCCAGGTAGTATTTTGCTGTGAACAGGTTGTTTTTCAGTTTTGAAATACGGCTGTGAATCTTTTGCGGGACATATTGTTTTGGGTCTAATTCCATTTCGCGAATAATCTGTTTAATCGTATTCCGACTGTCAATAGTGTCGTAAATCGTGAAATTTTTTGGATAACCCAATTTGTCAGCTTCCCTCCTGAGAATTCGTGCAAAGATCGAATGAAAAGTCCCCATCCACAAAGCTGCTGCAAAGCCAGGTCCAACCATGTTTTCAATCCGTTGCCGCATCTCATTTGCAGCTTTATTTGTAAAAGTCAAAACCATGATATGTTGTGGTAAATAGCCGTGTGTTAGCAAATAAACCACTTTATATGTCAAAACGCGTGTTTTACCCGAACCAGCACCAGCAATTACCATCGAAGGTCCATCGATATAAACTACTGCTTGTTGTTGTGCTTTGTTTAAATCCTGTAGAAAGTCCATAATTGGCCAATGCTTTAAACCGACAAAACTTTAGCAAAGATAAAAATAAACTTTACACAGATTAAAAATAATTTTTCAAAATTCATTATCACTTGAACACTAAGCATTTTTTCTTATTTTTGTAAAGAATATTCAACAAAAACTTAAGTTTTATGGCTAAAATTTTAGTTATAGACGACGAAGTTGCAATACGCAAAGCGCTTAAAGAAATACTGGAATACGAACAACATTCAGTCGATACTGCTAAAGATGGTTTTGAAGGGCTGGATAAAGTAAAAACTAATCATTACGACGTTATTCTCCTGGACATTAAAATGCCTAAAAAAGACGGCATTGAAGTCTTAGAATCAATAATGCAGATTTCGCCCGAAACTCCGGTAATTATGATTACTGGCCATGGAACTGTCGAAACAGCTGTCGAAGCCCTAAAAAAAGGCGCTTATGACTTTCTAGAAAAACCTCTTGACCTGAACAGACTCCTTGTTGCTGTGCGTAATGCTCTGGAAAAGAAAGATTTAGTCAAAGAAACTAAAAAATTACGCAAAAAAATTGATAAAACTTACGAATTAATCGGCGAATCACCTGCTATTAAGCAAGTTAAGGAAATGATTGAACGAGTAGCTCCTACTGACGCACGGGTACTTATTATCGGCGAAAACGGTACTGGCAAGGAAATCGTTGCCCGTCTGCTCCACGAAAAAAGCAATCGCGCAAATGGTCCGTTTGTTGAAGTAAACTGCGCTGCAATACCTTCGGAACTCATTGAAAGCGAGCTTTTTGGCCACGAAAAAGGCGCTTTTACATCTGCATACAAAAGCCGTAAGGGAAAATTCGAACTGGCAAACGGCGGTACTATCTTCCTGGACGAAATTGGCGACATGAGCCTCGCTGCTCAAGCTAAAGTCCTGCGAGTTTTAGAAGAACAAAAACTAACCCCGGTGGGTAGTAACAAACAAATCAAAATCGATGTGCGAGTCATCGCTGCTACTAACAAAAACCTCCAGGAAGAAATCAAAAAAGGCAATTTCCGCGAAGACCTTTACCACCGCATTAGCGTTATTGTGATACGAATGCCAACCTTGAACGAGCGTGTCGAGGACATCCCGCTGCTGGTAGACTATTTTCTTAAATTGGCTTCTGAAGAATATAATATGCCGCGTAAATCAATAACTGACGAGGCTATCAAAGAATTACAAAAAATCAAGTGGACAGGAAATATCCGCGAACTCAAAAACGTGGTCGAAAGACTGGTAATTTTAGGCGGAAATCCTATAACTGCCGAAGATGTTAAACTCTACGCTAAACCCCTGAAATAAAGTCCGGTTTTTTTGTTCGATAAATATTTTTATTTTCGGAGAACAAATCAATAAATCGTACTCGTTATGGAACATAAAAATTTAAAATTTGACTCTAAACTTATCCACGCAGGAGAAATTGACGATCAATATGGCAGTGCTACTGTGCCAATTTATCAAACCTCGACTTTTAAATTCAAAGACGCTGACCACGGCGCACGTCTGTTTGCAGGCAAAGAACAGGGCTATATTTACACTCGCATAGGTAATCCCACGATTCGTGCTTTGGAACAAAACATCGCTTCCCTGGAAAACGGCTACGATGGTGTGGCTTTTAGCTCTGGAATGGCGGCTGTGAATTCTGTATATCTGGCATTTTTAGGAGCAGGAAAACACGTGGTTTGTACAGCTTCGGTTTATGGGCCAAGCCGCCGTGTACTGGAGACCGATTTTGCCCGTTTTGGCGTTGAATCTACTTTTGTGCATACATCTGATTTAGA
>WFZV01000110.1 GCA_015489395.1 Bacteroidales bacterium | reverse complement strand
GAATATTGTTGATAAATTTTCTGTTTTTAAACAATGCTTTGGTTATCAGACGATTAGGAGGTTTTTTAATTGTTTATTTAATTAATTTCGTTTGTTAGAAATCGTTTTTAAAATAGAAAATTGCGTTTTTGTGAAATTCTGGGTTTAGTTTTAAATTTGCATTTCAGGTAAATTATACTTTACTTTTAAACAAAAATTGATTATCAAAAACTTAGTTTATGCCCGGTGACAATTTAGAGGATAAAAAGGGGGAAGCTATGCAGCAATCTGCTGATGATCAGCAAAATAATCCATCGCAAGAAGAAAAACACCTTAATGGCGATGATGCCAATATTATTTCTGTGTCCGGACTTTATCGCGAATGGTTTTTGGATTATGCGTCGTATGTAATTCTGGAAAGGGCTGTTCCGCATATAAAAGATGGGTTAAAGCCTGTACAGCGCCGTATTTTACATGCAATGTGGCGGCTGGAAGATGGCCGTTACAACAAGGTAGCTAATATCATAGGTTACACAATGCAATACCATCCGCATGGCGACGCATCTATCTACGAAGCTATCATCCAGTTGGGGCAAAAAGACTTACTTATCGATACTCAGGGTAACTGGGGAAATATTTATACAGGCGATTCTGCTGCAGCTGCACGTTATATTGAAGCGCGATTATCGAAATTTGCCCTGGACGTTTTGTTTAGTCCCAAAGTCACGGAATGGAAGCTTTCTTATGACGGTCGAAACAAAGAACCAGTGCATTTACCTGCAAAATTTCCGCTGCTTTTGGTAATGGGCGTCGAAGGAATTGCTGTTGGATTGGCATCTAAGATTTTACCACATAATTTCAATGAAGTTATTGACGCTGCTATTGCTTACCTCAAAGGCAAAGATTTTGTCTTATATCCTGATTTTCCTACAGGTGGCATGATTGATGTTTCCAGATACAATGATGGTTTACGTGGGGGAAGGGTACGTGTTAGGGCGAAAATCGAAAAATTAGACCGCCGTACATTGGTTATTACTGAAATTCCTTATAGCAAAACAACCGGTAGCCTTATTGATTCGATTATTTCTGCCAACGAAAAAGGCAAAATTAAAATCAAAAAAATCGAAGATAAAACAGCAGATAAAGTACGTATTGTCATCCATTTGCATAATGATTCTGACCCGGATAAAACTATCGATGCACTTTATGCTTTTACTGATTGCGAAATTAGCATATCGCCCAATTCAACCGTCATTGACGATGACAAACCTAAGTTTTTGTCAGTAAAAGAAATACTTAAACGTTCAGTCGATAATACTTTAGACATTTTACGCAAAGAACTTCAAATTAAATTAAACGAACTGGAAGAAGCATGGCATCATGCGTCTCTGGAACGAATATTTATCGAAAACCGCATTTACTTGCTAATTGAAGATTGCGAAACCTGGGAGTGCATTATCCAGACCATCGACAAAGCTTTAGACCCATTTAAACCAAAACTAAAACGAGAAGTTACTTATGACGATATAGTCAAACTTACAGAGATAAAAATTAAACGAATTTCAAAATACGATGCTAAAAAAGCTGAAGAAAACATCCTGGATATTGAACAAAAAATCGAGCAAGTCAAATACGACCTCGAACACATTGTTGATTTTACGATAAACCATTTCAAAAGACTTAAAGAGAAATACGGCAAAGGCCGCGAAAGAAAAACAGAAATACGCAACTTTGAAGAAATCGAAGCTACGCACGTGGTTGCTGCTACACGAAAACTTTATGTTGACTACAAAGAAGGTTTTGCTGGTTATGAACTGAAAAATGCTCAGTTCGTCTCGAATTGTTCTGATATTGACAATGTTCTGGTAGTTCGTAAAGACGGAACTTATTTTGTGACAAAAGTCCAGCCAAAGTTTTACATTGGCAAAAACGTGATTTACATTGGAATTGTGAAAAAGAGCGATACTTCTACAGTTTACAATGTGGCTTATCGAGATGGCAAAACAGGATATACTTACGTTAAGCGGTTTAAATTAGGCGGTATCACCCGCGACCGCGAATATAACCTTACACAAGGGACTCCTCATTCTGCGATTTTATATTTTTCTGCCAACAAAGGCGAAGAGGAAATTGTTAACGTTAAACTCGTACCAAAACCACGATTAAAAAAACGGGAATTCGACTTTAACTTTGGCCAGCTGCCAATTCGAAACCGTAATGCCCAGGGCGTTATTCTTACCAAACATGCTGTCCATAAAATTACACTTAAAGACGTTGGAAAACAGACGATTGGAGTCAAATACTGGTTTGATCCGACTGTCAAACGTTTGAAAAATACCGAAGCTGAGCAATATTTGGGCGAATTTACTGATGATGACAGACTCCTGGTCGTTACCAGGCGTGGTACATATTACTTAACACAACCGGATTTAAATCATCACTTCCCGGACGACTTGCTGTTTGTGGAAAAATACGACCCGGAAAAAGTTTACAATGTGGTCTATTACAATGGCGAGCAAGGTTATTACTATCTGAAAAGGTTTAAATTCGAGCCGGTTTCGTCGCAAGCCTGGTTTATTGGCGAACATCCCAAATCATTCTTGTTGGCTATACACCCGGGCGAAAAAGTTTTGATAAAAGTCATTTTTGGCGGCAAAGACCGCAAACGTACACCGGAAATAATCGACGCAGAGGAATTTTTAAAAGTAAAATCCGTAAATGCACGCGGCAAGCGCTTGACAACAAAAAAAGTCGCAAAAGTAGAATTCATTTTGCCTGAACCTGACGAAAAAGTCCAAGAGCCACAGTCGCAGGAAAATAACGAACAAGAGACCACAGCAGCAGAACAGAAAAAAACAACGCAAACCGTCAAAGAACAGTCGCTATTTGATAATGGACAAACTGGCGTAAAGCAGTCAGACCAGGATTCAGACAAACGCGAGGATAACCCGGAATTCGAAGTCAAACTGCCAGACGGCAGTCAGCTGAAAATCGACGACTAAATCCGGTGTGTAGATATACCGTGCAAACACATTATTTGCCGATCAGGATAAAACTTGCCCAGTAATACGGGTGGCTGTAGCCGTTTTGTATCATCCAGAGTTTGGCCTGCCGCAGAGCTTCAGAGTAGCTGGTGTTTTCGTCGATTAATTGGGTTTGTGCCAAAAGCGATTTGTAAAACTGAATCATTAAGTCTTTTGTAGCCATGTCCGAGACTTTCCATAGGGATATAAGCAAGTTTTGCGCACCAGCATAGAAAAATGCCCTTGCCATGCCAATAACGCCTTCGCCGCGGGAGATTTTACCGAGTCCAGTTTCACATGCAGATAGTGCAACCAATGACGAATTGATTTGTAGGTTGTAAATTTCGCCGACAAACAGGAAACCGTCGTCTGGTTGTTGCTCTTTTGAGAAAATCAGGGCAGACCATTCGGGATGGTCGGAGAAAATAAGTCCATGCGTGGATATGTGGATGATTTTAAAGTTTTGCAGGTTAAGATGTTTAAAGTTTGTCTCTGTGGCTGCTGTGTCTAAAAGAACTTTAGTATAAAGTCCTGCGCTGTCGAATTGTTGTGCGATTTTTTTAACTTCTTCGATACTACCGGGTAATGGCGGAACTTTTTGATTTCGAAAGATTGGTGTGTTATTGCCTAAAAATCCCGGTGCAATGCCCAGGAAATCAAAGCCTTTGATTTTATGTTTTTCGCTGTAGTGCAGAGTGTAGAATAGGTAAGACGAATAAGCGTAAGAGATTGAAAAGCTTTTTATTAAGTACGGGTAGTTTGCCAGGTCGTTAATGTTTTTGGTGTAATCAGGGTTTTGTAGCAGAACTTCGAATGGCACGATGTTTAAAATATCGTCCGGGATAATGATTAGCTGTTTGATTGAATAAGGAACATCGCTTGGAAAGACCATTAGAAACAGGTTGTAGGCTGCATCAGCAAAGTTTTTTATAGCAGTGGGTGTGTTGATTCGAATGTTTTTATAGAGTTTTAATACTGTGTCGGCTACGTGTGTGGATTGTGTAACGCTGATTTTTACAGTGTCTTTGGTAATTAGAAAGCTGTAAAGATTTTTGTATCCGTAGAAGTAACTGATAATCGCCTGGTCAGGCTGGAGGATTTGTTGAATTTTCTGGATCGGTACGAAGTTGCTGCTGTATTTGATTTTGTAATATTTTGGATAATTTTTTTCAAAGTAAGCAATAAGTTCACGGTAGAGTGATTTATAGTAAAAAAGCTGTGTTCGATATTGGTTTATAAGGTCCAGGTCTTCTGTTTTTGCAATTTTGTTTTCGTAAAAGGCAATCAGCACCCTGTAATTTTTTTCTTTTTCGATAAGTGAATCTGGTATGCCTGCGATTTTTTGAGCTTTTGCAGCATTCATAGCTTCGACCAGAAGAGCGGCTTTGTTCCGTTCGGCAAAGTAAAATGCTTTGTTAAGAAATTCCCATTTAGCTTGTGGATTGAGCTTTGCCAGTTCTTGTGTCAGGAAAATGCCGTTTTCGTAGAGTTTTATAGTGTGTAGGTTAAGAGTGAGTTTATCGTTTTCAGTTATTATTGTTCGCCGTAGTTCATGGATAAGGCTGTCAGCGAGCAGGGTAGTGTTGTAAGCATTCCAGAGGTAAATTGTGGAGTCGTTTTGTTTATAAAGTTTGATAAAAGCGCCTATTTTATTGGAAAGAGCTTCTAAAAGTTTTATGCCGTTGTAATATTCGTCTATGTTTGGATTTGAGAAATAGTCCTGGTTATTGAAGTTTGGGCAGTTGGCAATTATTGATTTTTGAAAGTATTTCAGTGCGTTGTAAAAGTCATTTTTTTTCAGGTAAACATATCCAAGGTTGATAAGCGGCTTTATGAGGTTTGGATTATGTTGTCCGTAAAGTTTATAAAACAGGTTTATTGCGATGTTGTAATATTTTATCGCAGAATCTAACTGGTTTTGGTTGTAATAAACACTGGCAATATTGGTATAGACGATAGGTATTCGGCGGTCGTTGGGATTGATTTGTTTAATTGCTTTGAGTGCCTGCAGGTAGTAATTTATGCTCATTTCGTAGTTGCCCATAGTCCGGTAAATCACAGCTATGTTGTTGATAAGTCCGATAATATCCGGGTGGTTGGGTGGTAGTTTTTCTTTGTAAATTCTCAATGCTGCTATGTAGAATTGTAAGGCTTGAGAATATTGTTGTGTTTGGTCGTAAAGGATGCCGAAATAGTAGTAAACATTGGCTGCTTGCAGACTTTCGCTGCCGTATCTGGAGATTACTTTGTTCAGAGCTTGCTGTAGGTATTCTTTTGCCAGGTCGTATTGGTCTTTGTCCATATAGACGTTTCCGATGTCCAGTAGAACTTTAGCGATTTTGTAGTCGTTGCTGTTGTAAATTTGTTGGTAAATTTTCAGTACGCGTTGAAGCAGCTCAAGGGATTTATCGTATAGACCCAGGTCATTGTAAATGTTTGCCAGGTTGTTGAGTGTCATTGCCAGTTTTATGGCAGTATTATCGTATTTTTCGTAGATTTTAATGGCTTTGAGCAGGTATGTTTTAGCTTTGTTGTACTGGTTGAGCATTGCGTAGAGACTACCGATATTTGAGTAAATATCAGCTAATTGCAAGGATTGTGGTCCAAAATTTAGTTTGGTTATGTACAGGGCTTTTTGAAAATAAATTTGAGCGCTATCGACTTTATTGTACTGTAAGTAAATTTGTCCCAGATTGTTGTATGCACTTGAAAGATATTTGCTGTTTTCGCCTTTGTATTTTTTTATGATGGGAATAATTTTAGTCAGAATGCTGTAAGCCGAATCGTATTCCAACAGATTAATGTAAAGATTTGACAGGTTCAGGTTAATGATTGCGTAATTTACCGGGTTTATGTCTTTGTAAATCTGTGCAGACAGTTTATAATATTTTATCGCACTATCGAATTGTGCGTGATTTGCATATTGAACAGCAAGTGCATAATAATTTCTCGCTTTGGATATAAGTTGCTGGTTTTGGGCAGATAAGGTAATGATGCTCAGGGTTATAGCTAAGAATGTCAGAAGTTTTTTCATTTTGGGTGTTTTTATTGTTTGCAGTAAAATTTTAAAGCTTTTTGTGCTAAAGGATAATGTTTTTGTGCTGAAAGTTTGAAATATTTACAGGCAGTTTTGACCTGATTTTTTTCGATGAGGAAACTGGCTAAAGTATACAAGATTACCGGGTCGTTGGGCGAAAGCTCAACAGCTTTTTTTATGGAGGTTATGGCTCTGTCCAACTGTTTTAGACGATGGTAAGTTATTGCTAAATTGTAATAGGTTGTGGCATCGGGAGAAAGTTTTTTTGCTTTATTAAAGTAATAAAGTGCGCTGTCAAGCTGGTTTTTGTTTAAATATACCAGACCGATATTTGAATAGCTTGCGTAGAGGTTTGGTGCGAATTTAAGTGCTTTTTTAAAGTACTGTATCGCCTTGTCGTAATCGCCTTTTTGACCGTAGTATGTGCCAAGATTGATGTATGCGCGAGCATTTTTAGGGTCAAGTTCTAAAACGCGTTGATAATCAAACCGTGCATTTTCTGGTTTTCCGAGTAAATCGTAAAGCAAGCCACGTTGCAAAAAAGCGTCTTTAAAATCGATTTTTATTGCAATGGCATTGTTGATGTCGTTTAAAGCTTTGTAAATGTAGCTTGAATCCTGGGTTATGAGGAACAGATTGTATTCTGCCACAGCGCGGTTGTAAAACGCATTAGCATAATCGGGTTTACCCTGGATAGCATGCGAAAATTTATCAATTGAAGCTAAAAACAGGGTTTTGGACTCATTAAGTTTTCCCTGCGATTTGAGTTCAGCTGCCTGGTTGCTCAATTCTGAACCCAAATTGTTCCAGGCAACCACTGCTTTGGGTGATTTTTTTACTGTGTCTTGCCACAGACTTAAACTATTTCGCCAGATTTGAACACGGTTAAACGTAAGAAAACCTAAAATAACGCTGTATGCTGCCAGACTCAGGTAATAAAGCTGCTTTGACCGGATTTTAACCAGATAATAACCAATTAAAATAAACCATCCAATCGACGGAATATAGGAATAACGATCAGCATAAATCGCGCTACCAACGGGAATTAGCTGCAATAACAGGAAAATATTGACCAGGAAAAACGCAAAGCCAAATGCTGCCAGATACTGGCGCTTTTTTAACCATATAAAAAACAAACCTAAAGTCAAAAAATCAAAAATCGCTGCAAAATAGTAATACGCTGGAATGGTCTTGTGTATAATGTCGGGATACGGATATAAGGCCGACAAATGAACTGGCAAAATTAATTTTAACATATACATCAACAAGCCGTAACCGGCAATGCCAATTCGCTTATATAAAGGATAAAAGCCAGTGTCAACAATGGCCATCGAATATTTTTGAGCTTCAATGGCAATTAAACCAAAAATTAAACTTAAAATAAAATAAGGTACTTTTTCTAATAACACTTTAAAACTCAGCCATTTTCGTTGACGGAAAATATCAATCAAAACAATCGTAACAGCCAGAGATACAGCCTGGCCCTTTGACAAAAGACTCAAGGTAAACAGCACAAACGACCAAAAATAATGCGACCATTTGCGGGTATCGACAAAATTGATATACTCAATCAACGACCAGATAAAAAACAACGAGTACAGCACGTCCTTGCGCTCAGCTATCCAAGCAACGCTTTCCACATGCAAAGTATGAATCCCAAAGAGCAAGGCAACTACGAAAGCAAGTTTTTCTGACTTAGCAAGTTTCAATACGAAAATATAAACTAACAGCGTGTTGAGCAGGTGAATTAAAATATTTGTCAGGATAAAAAGATAGGCAATTGGCTTGCCATCAGACTGGTGGGCATATTGATAGGTCAGGTTGAGCGAAAGCATGGTCAAAGGATGGTAATTGCCCATCCAGTAACGTTTGTGTAAATCGTGCGATGCAAAAATTTCTTTTACAGTGTGCCACGAAAGCTGCTTAATCATTGGATTGTGCAAAACATACGCCTGGTCGTCCCAGTTGGTAAAATCATTCTGCAAAGCAGGCGCATAAACGACAAACGTAATACTCAGAATAACAAGCAGATGGAGAAAATTGATTCGTACGGGTTGGGAGTTTGAACGAATAGTTTGTTTTGGCGGCGAAGATATGGTTTGCTGCTTAATAGTTCTTCGGCGTCTATGTACAATTTGGTCAGCCATTAGTGCTGGTGGTGCTGGATTTTAAGGTTTTTCTCAATAATGCTGACCAAAATATCAATTGCCACTGTATTGTTTCCACCTTCGGGAACAATCAAATCTGCATATTTTTTCGAGGGTTCGATAAATTGTTCGTGCATGGGTTTGACTGTTTGCTGGTATCTTTTCAGTACTGTAGCCACGTCGCGCCCGCGTTCTTCGATATCCCGATGTATTACACGGATAAGGCGGTCGTCAGCATCAGCATCTACAAAAACTTTAATGTCAAATAGTTTGCGAAGTTCAGGCACAGCTAAAACTAAAATTCCTTCGACAATAACCACTTCCTTGGGTTCCACGCGGATGGTTTCTTTTGCCCGTGTGCAGGTAACGTACGAGTAAATTGGCTGTTCAATGGGCTGGCCTTTTTTAAGTTTTTTGATATGGTCTATTAAAAGGTCAAATTCAATAGCATTGGGATGGTCAAAGTTGATTTTCTGTCGCTCTTCAAGCGGCAGATGACTTTGGTCTTTGTAATACGAATCTTGAGACAGAACAGCAACAGAGTCTTTGGGTAGTTTTTCGATTATTTTGCGCACAACAGTAGTCTTTCCAGACCCTGTACCGCCTGCAATTCCGACAATTAGCATAAGAAAAATTTTTAGTATTTTGAGGTTTTGTTATTTTTACTCAAACAAAATTAATAAAATTGAATGAAACCGAGGTTAACTTTTATCATTAATCGCAAAATTCGTCAACGTAAAAATATTCTGAGGCAAATCGAGCAGTTTTTTTTTGACTATCCTAAAATCATCGTACAAACAGAGTATCGTTATCATGCAATGCTGCTGGCAGAGCAATTGGCAGAAAGCTCTGACTTTATAATTTCTGTCGGAGGTGACGGCACTTTGAATGAGCTCGTAAATGGATTGATGTTTTTGCCAGAGTCGCAGCGGGACCGTTTGATATTAGGTGCTTTGCCGGCTGGCACTGGCAATGATTTAACAAGGGCTTTGAAAATTGGTTTTGATTTGAATAAGTTGAAGTATCTGATTGACAATCGTTTGTATAAAAATATTTCCATTGGGCATATTGATTATGTGACGACCTATGGAAAGAAGGCAGAGCGTTATTTTGTTAATGTGGCTGATGTAGGCCTTGGTGCAGAGACAGTTAAGTTGATTAATTTTAGTCCAAAGCTTATCTCGGGCAATATGAAATTTATTGTCTCGGCAATGCAGGTGTTCATGACTTTTAAGTATCCGTATGTCAAGGTGATAGCCGATACTGTGCAATGGCAGGGAAGGATAACGATTGTGGCTGTTGCCAATTCTCAATTTTTTGCTGGAGGGCTTGGCATTGCACCAGGAATCAGTGTATTTGAGCCAATGTTTAAGCTTGTTTTGGTCGAGGATATTCCTATGTCTGAGTTTGTCAAAAACATTCCGAATTTACGTAAAGCCAAAGTGTTAGACCATCCAAAGGTACATTATTTCGTGGCTAAATCTTTGATAATCGAACCATTAGAGGAACGGCCTGTTTATCTTGAGGCAGATGGAGAATTTTTGGGCGTGACGCCTGCAAGGTTCAGGATTATTCCGAACAAATTGAAGTTTTTAACGGATTATCAGGGTGCGTGAGGCAAAATAACTACGTTGTCTGGGTGGATTTTTAGTTTTTTATTGGTGAGAATGACTTTTGTTTTTTTGTTTTTATGTTTAAATCTTCGCGTTTGGTGCAAAGTATTTTACCTATTGCGTTTTACTTTCAAATTTTCGTTGGTCTTAGGGATTGACGAGTTTTTAAAAATTTTAACAGCTGTAAAACTTTTGCCGGAGTGCTTGGTAAATAATTATCGACCCTGCCACACCAACGTTTAAAGATTCGACATGGCCTTTTTGCGGGATTTGTACGATTTTATCGCTCAAATCTACGATTTCCTGCCTTATGCCGTGTTCTTCTGACCCTAAAACAATAATCGTGGGCTTAAGCAAGTCAATTTCAAAAAGTCCGGCTTTTTTCGGTAAATCATGGCTCGAACTGGCAAAAATCTGTATTCCACGGCGTTTGGCCTGATTCAATATTTCGATAAGATTAAATGTCCGGACGATAGGCAAGTGGAAAATCGCACCAGCTGAGGCATTACGCATAAGGCGGTTGTTACGTATAACGCAGGTATTGTCGGAAATAAGACCGATGGCGTCCGCAGCGTCTAAACTACGGATTATTGTGCCGGCATTGCCAGGATTGCGGACGCCATCGAGCGCTACAATCAACGGTAATTTGTCCGTGGCGTTAAGCGCCTGGTCAAAAAGCTCGTTGTAATCAACGAACTTGATTTTGCTCACAATAGCCACAGCTTCAACGCCATCAGGGACATAACCAAAACTTTTGGTTATGTCCTGTAAATTTAGCATTTCGTAAGGTACGCCGTGGCTTTTAAATGCGTCGATAAGTTGCTGCTGTTCAGCTGTTGAAATTTGCTTGTTTATCGCAGCAATTTCAATATTTTGCGATAAGAGAGTGTCTAAAACCGCTTTTTTGCCAAATACAAGAATCTGCTTTTTGGACATTCGCCGCAAAAGTTTAAAGATTCTAAGCCTGTGCGGCTCCTCCGAAATTGATCGGTATGCCAGGGCCGCGCGGAGAAACGTCTTTTATTGGGCCAAAGTTTTCTTCGTATTTTTTTATGTTATCTTGTAATGCTTTGACAAGGCGTTTTGCATGTTCGGGAGTTAGTATGATTCTGGCTTTTACTTTGCCTTTGGGTACTCCGGGCAGGATTTTTATAAAATCGATTACGAATTCAGCATGTGAGTGGGAGATTATAGCTAAATTTGAGTAAATGCCTTCTGCTACGTCTTCAGGTAGTTCGATATTAAGTTTGTTTTCGTCAGGTTGGTTTGGATTTGCCATTGTTCAAATTTTTTTGGTTTTATACAAAGATAAGTTTTTAATTTGAAACTTCACCAGCGGTTAAAATTATTTATCGTTCATTTTAGATGTTATGATTAGACGGATAATGCTTTTGACAATTGTTTTGATGGTGTTGATGTTAATTGATTTATTTTTTGGCAATGTCTTGCAACTATTTATACATGGGCAATGGCAACAGGGGGTCGAGATTTTGTTGGCGATTCGATTGGTTCGAGTGTTGGGTGCTTTAGTGGCAGGTTTTAGCCTATCTGTGGTTGGTTTGTTGTTGCAGACTTTGTTTAACAATCCGCTTGCTGGTCCTTATATTTTAGGAATTAGTTCTGGTGCGGCTTTTGGTGTGGCTGCAGAGATGATGTTGTTGCCAGTTTTGGGATTATTTGCAAGTTATTTTTATGGTCTTATGTTTGCTTTATTGGGAGCTGGGCTGGTTTTGGTGATAATTTTGTTTTTAGCAAACCGTTATTCGTTGGTTGTGGTGATAATCGCCGGGGTTATAATTACAGGTATTTTTAGCGCATTAATTAATGTTTTGCAGTATTTTTCAAAGCCGGGTATGGTTAAATCTTATGTTTTGTGGACAATGGCATCGTTGGATAATGCTGATTTTAAGCAAATTGCTTTTATTGCGATTTTGTGTTTTGGATTTTTTCTGTGGTTAATTGCTAAATCTGGAGAGTTAGACGGTTTATATCTGGGTTTTGATTATGCACAAACTTTAGGAATAGACGTTTGGCGTCTTAAGTTGCGGTTATTACTAATCGCTGGTGTTTTAACAGCTGTAATTACAGCTACTTACGGTCCAATTGCTTTTGTAGGAATTATATCGCCGCATCTGGCAAGGGCTTTTAGTAAAACCCAGAAGCATTATAATTTGTTGATTGTCAGTGTCCTTTTCGGCGTAATAATACTTATCTTTGCTGATATTCTATCGCATTTATTTTCAGTGATTTTGCCTGTAAACACTGTTTTGTCCTTGATAGGCTTACCGATTTTGCTGTACTTTTTGTTGAAGAAAAAAACGATTTATAATTTAGATTAACCGCCGGTGTAAAGCATTTGATCTGATTTGGTATCATTTTGAGGCGGATTAAATCCAACGATTTTTCCTGTAGGTGAGCCAATTTTTCTGGCTTCAATAATATCGTTAACAGTTGTCAGTTTTACTGTTTCATAATCAAGTACTTCCAGGTCAAAATTCATGGCAAAAAGGATATTTTGTTCCAGGATTTGTCGTATTAATTCAGGGGTAATAGGCAATGGTTTGCTGCTGAATACGGTTTTGTTGTTTAAAGTTAATTGTTCCAACCACAAATTTTTGTTTTTATCCACAAAAATACGGGTCAGCAGCAGGCCAAGGTCTTCTGTACGATTGTATTTAAAAGAGTCTGCTAAAAAATTATAAATTCGAATGATTCCCACGTAAGCGTTTAATGGGTCGTTTTTTAAGTATTCGTTTTTCCAGGGTTTTGTCTTTTCGTTGAATTTGAAAATGTTGGAGTGCATAAAAAAGACTAAAAGGTCGCCAGCAACTTTCAATTCTGCTTGAAACGGGCTAATGTTTCGAAAACGTAGATTAATTCTGGCATCCTTGACATGTGTCAGTTGCGAATTTAACTCTGTTTCCAATTGACGTGAGATTTGTTTTATAAGTCGTAGGGTTTCCAGGGTATTGTCGAAAATTTTTTGCTTCAGTGTGCCTTTTTCAACAAGTAATTTGACGATTAATTTAGATTTTTCAGTCATGATAAAGCCTTTATTTTTAACCAAAAATAAAATTTTACTGCTAATTCTGCTATTAATTTTTGTTTTGTTATCTTTGTCTAATAAAATGAACTGAAATTTATGTGGTCACAGGTTTTACTTTATACTTTGCCTTCGCTCATCGTGTTTCTTACAGCATATTTAATGATGCGGGCTTATCTTGAAAAAGAAAATAAGCAAATGCGCTTGCAATTGCTTCTGGAAAACAACCGAAAAATATTGCCTATTAGACTGCAGGCATACGAACGATTAGTCTTATTGATGGAACGCATTGCTCCTGAGTCTTTAGTCCCACGTGTTTTTAAAAAAGACATGACTCCTGCTCAATTCCATTATGCGCTTATCTCTACGATTCGACAGGAATATGAACACAACCTTTCACAACAAATTTACGTTAGCAATCAAGCCTGGCAAGCTGTCAAAGTTGCCAAAGAAAATATCGTCAAATTGATTAACACTGTGGCTTCTGACCCTGTGGCTAAGCAGGATGTCCAGAAAATGA
The DNA here is from genome assembly GCA_015489395.1 of Bacteroidales bacterium. GTDB lineage: Bacteria > Bacteroidota > Bacteroidia > Bacteroidales > S143-33 > S143-33. Next base: position 12,843 of record WFZV01000110.1, on the reverse strand, counting down.
GTCGAATTATTATCGAAACTTATGCTTCGGTCGAACAAACTCCGACTGACGCTGCAATTGAAATCTTAAAAAACGAAGTTCAACAGTTTTTTGGTTAATTAAAACTTAAATTTAATGTCAAATCATAAAAAAATATTCTGGCTTGTAACTGCATTTTTGCTGATTTTTAGCTGTCAGAACGATTATAATTCAGCTTTTTACAATAAAAATCCTAAAAAAATTCTTAAAACCCACATCGACACAGTCAGTTACTCGCTTGGACTTAATATTGGACGAACTTTTACAAAATACGGTATCCACAAGGTCAACACTAAGGTTCTGATGATGGCTATTGACCAGGTTTTGCAAGGTACAAATCCTGACAGTTTTTTGATAAACCCACAGGTGGCTGAGCAAATACTTAAAGTTTACCTTTACAAAGAAAAACAACAATCTTTGACCTTTTCAGAACAACGATGGAAAAAATTTATGGAACAAAACGCTAAGAGAAAAGGCGTTGTGGTGCTAAAAAGTGGTTTGCAGTACGAAGTTCTAAAGCCTGGACATGGTCCACGACCACTGCTGTCGGATTACGTTGTGGTACAATATAGAGGCTATTTACCTGATGGAACCGTGTTCGATAATAATTACCTCAGAAGTCCTGCTGTTTTTCGTGTCTCATCTTCTATTGAAGGCTGGCAGCAGGCATTGGTACGAATGCGTGTTGGCGCAAAATGGCGGATTTATCTGCCGCCGTACCTTGCTTTTGGTAATAGACAAGTTGGCAAAATACCACCAAATTCACCTGTAATTTACGAAATTAAACTCCTGGAAATTAAACATATAAAATAAATAAATTATGGCTGCTTTAGAATTAGAAGGTCGTGTTAAATATATCGGCCCTATTATATCTGGACAAAGCGCACGCGGGGAGTGGAAAAAACGTGTGTTTGTTATCAGTACAATGGAGCAATTTCCGCGTGATGTCGCTTTTGTAGCATGGAAAGACCGGGCTGAGGCTTTAGACCAGCTCAAAGTAGGTCAGCGAGTGCTGGTGCGTTTTTCTCTCGAATCGCGCCAACATCCTCAAGACCCTACCCGTTGGTTTACTGATGCCCGTGCCTGGGCTGTGAAAGTTATTCGTGAAGAAGACGTTATGGGACGCTCTATGTCCACAGCGGATAAACCAGATTACACAAATTATCCTGCTGAGCAATCCGAACCTTTCCCAGAACAATCTACTAAAAAAGAAGAGGTTGAAATGGAAATGGACGAACCAGAAGACTTAATGGACGAGGAAATGGACGAATACGAAGACCTGATGGAGCAAGAAATGAACGATTTAGAGGTCAGTGATGACGTGGATAACCAGGACCTTTTCGAAAAAGACCAGGAAGACGATTTGCCGTTTTAAAACATAGGAAAGTTTTTGTAACGGTTAAAATCGCATTTCGCTGTTTTATTAAATGCGAAAGTTTTTACACACACAATTTTTGACGCGTTGTAACGAGCTGGTCACAGCTGTGACCAGCTCGTTATTTTAAAGTTTGACTCGTAAAAGTCAAAATTTTTGTATTTTTATCTAACAAAAACACAAGATTTTAGCAATGAAAAAGATACTTATCGGCGTTTCAGACTTCAGAAATATGATTCAAGGAAACGGATATTATGTCGATAAAACTTTATTTATCAAGGAAATAATCGATTCTGGTGCGCAGGTTTCACTATTTACCCGTCCTCGGCGTTTTGGAAAAACCTTGAATCTCTCAATGTTGAGATATTTTTTTGACATAAGGCAACCAGAAAACAGGCAATTATTTGACGGTTTAAAAATATCCAGGTATAAAGAGATTATGGATGACCATTGCTGCCAGTATCCAGTGATTTTTATCACTTTCAAGGATGTTAAGCGCGATACCTGGGAGGAAACTTTAGACAAAATGAAAGCACTCATTGCGTCTTTATATGACGAACATTCGTATATTTACGATAGTTTAAAACCAGGCGAGAAAAAATTTTTTACAGCTATCATTGAGAAAAAAGCTAAGTCCAGCGATTACGAGGACAGCCTGCTGTTTTTGTCAGAATTGCTTTATCGATACCACGGCAAACAGGTTATAATCCTTATAGATGAGTATGATACGCCAATCCATTACGGTTATGACAAATATTACGATAAAATCGTTTCATTCATGCGTAATTTTCTGAGCGCAGGACTCGAGGATAATTCATTTCTTTTCAAAGCAGTTATTACAGGCATTTTACGGGTTTCCAAAGAAAGCATTTTCTCTGGACTGAACAATATTGCTGTCTTTTCTATATTAAACCACCAATTTGATGATAAATTTGGATTTACAGAACAAGAAGTAAAACAGTTGCTAAAAGATTACGATAAGTCAGAACTTTTCGAGCAGGTTAAGTTCTGGTATAATGGCTATCGCATTGGTGACCAGACTGATATGTACAACCCATGGTCGATTCTTAATTTTACTGCTTACGCTAAATCAGAATTTCGTTCCTATTGGACGCAAACCAGTGCCAATGAATTTATCAAACACGAGATAAGCAAGCAAAAGTCTGACCAGATACGTCAGGACATAGAAACTTTGTTGCAAGGCGGAACTGTTACCAAAGACATAGTCGAAAATTTTGTTTTTTCAGACCTTGAAACAGACAAAGACTTACTGTGGACATTGATGCTTTTTAGCGGATATTTGACTTTTACCGGCCGTCTCTGGCATAACACATACAAACTTCGTATACCCAACAACGAAGTAAAAACAGTTTTTCAGGAGTCAGTCATTCATTGGATAAAAAATGAGCTACAAATACAAAAAAGTTTGTTAGATGAGACTTTACATGCGTTGATACACGGTCGGCTTGAAGAATTCGAGCAAGGATTTCGACGTGTAATGCAGGACACGTTCAGTTATTACGATACCAGAAAATTTAATGAATATGTTTTTCATGCTTATTTTCTCGGGCTTCTTGCGATTTTAGGTGATTATTACGAAATTAAGTCTAATCGTGAAAGTGGTGAAGGCCGTTATGATATTCTGCTTGTTCCCCGCCAACCGGGTTTTAAGGGGATAGTAATCGAAATAAAACGAACAGAGCCGCAGAGAGATAATGAAACCCACGAGCAGTTTCAAGAACGGATAGAGCAGCTTTTGCATCAAGCCATTGCTCAAATTGAACGGAGAAAGTACTATAAAGAGCTACAAAACAAGGGATTAAGCGACAAAGACATTTTAAAAGTTGCCATAGTCTTTGCCGGAAAAACTCCGTACGTATATAAATCAAGTTCTGACCCAGAACAATAAATCGAACGATTACTGCTTTTCTGGAGATTCGTCGTTTGCTGAACAGCCTATTTGCCTTCACGCTGTTGTGTGTCTTAATCTAACATTTTAAAACATAGCCTTTTACAACGCTACATCTAAAATCATCATAATCAAAAAACCAAAGACAAATCCAAAAGTGGAAATATCTGTTTTTTTATCAATCTGGGATTCTGGTATTAACTCTTCGACAACTACATAAATCATCGCACCAGCTGCGAATGATAAAGCATAAGGAAGCAGATGTTTTATTGATTGGACTAAAGCTGCTCCTAAAATTGCACCAATTGGCTCGACTAACCCGGATAACTGCCCGTAGTTAAAACTTTTCCATACCGACATACCTTCACGCCTGAGTGGTGCAGCTACTGCAAGCCCTTCTGGAAAATCCTGTATTCCAATACCTATAGCAAGAGCTACAGCACCCGCTATTGCAGTTGAACTATGAAGTAATGCAGCTGCCCCAAATGCAACTCCTATAGCCAGTCCCTCAGGTATGTTGTGCAAAGTAATCGCAAGCACCAAAAGTACGCTTTTATGCCAATGTGTGTGGGGGCCTTCGGCTTCTTCTATAGGATAGTCGATATGTAAATGTGGTATGATTTTGTCTAAAATCCATAGAAATAGCGTTCCTGCTAAAAATCCAATAGCTGGTGGAATCCATGCTATTTGTCCGTTCTTTTCGGCTAATTCTATTGATGGTTCCAATAATGACCAAAAACTTGCCGCAATCATGACTCCTGCAGCAAAGCCCAGCATGGCATCCATGATTTTACGGTTAACTGAGCTAAATAAAAAGATTGTAGCTGCACCTGCCGCTGTCATACCCCAGGTAAATAACGTGGCTATAAGTGCCTGTAATGTTGGGGCTAATTTGACAAACCATTCGTGCATAGTTTAAGATTTTAAGTTTAAATCTTTTTACGTAAAGAAAACGTCAGTTTATCAAAATACGAAATTTTTGGCATTATGTTTTCGTTATTTTTACGAACAATTTTTAAGATTTTGATTATGCGTAAATTCTCGTTAATTACGGTGTTAGCGATTGTGATGAGTTTTTATGCCCACTCTCAAATAATTTTACGAAAAGATACAACAATTTCAATTAAAAACATTGGAACCGTTGTTCTACCTGTAAAAACTCAAATTTTTCTCGACTCATTGAATAATATTACAGCCTTTCAAGCACCCAGCGTAATACGACTTGGTGATTTTATCGTTAAACCTCGTTCAAAAGTCGAACTTTACCCCGATGGCGGACTGAAACGAATAATCCTTATGCAGGATAAAAAATTTTTAGTAAACGGACACCAGATTATTGCCCCTGCTCAGTTTCCGGTTACTTTTCATCCCAACGGCCAGATAGACGAAATTTATTTGAAGCACGACTTTAGATTTGAACAAGGCGCATTTAAAGCTCAATTTAAAGCTGGTTCGTATTTAAAATTTTATGACAATGGCCAGCTCAAAATGGGACTGCTCAAATATCCTGTGCAGGTAATGGTCAATAATCAACCAGTAGTCCTAAAAGCCGGGCGACCAATTAGTTTCTATCCTGATGGCCGGTTTAAAAGCGGATTTGTTTGGATACCCGTAAGCCTGATTGATGTACACGGACAAAAAGTGAAAATCGAACGAAACCGATACATACAAGTTGACAAAAAGGGGAAGCTGATGCGATAAGGCCGTCCGACACCATAAAATAGATAAAGACAGCGGTCGGACGGCCTTCTTTTCATCGCGCAAAAAGCTTAGAAATTGTCAATTATGGTTACTTTTTCTGCTTTTTGGCAATTTTACTCCATTCGTCTTTCAGCGTTACCGTACGATTAAATACAAGTTTTTCGTCTGTGCTATCAGGATCAACACAAAAATATCCCACACGTTCAAACTGAAACTTATCACCAGGTTTAGCGTCTTTTACGAAAGGTTCGACATAGGCAGTTTTTACCACCAACGAATTGGGATTTATACTGTCAGTGAAATCTTTACCTTCTGGAACATCATCGGGATCAGGTTTTAAAAACAGCCTGTCGTATAGGCGAACTTCCACAGGAATAGCATGTTGCGCTGATACCCAGTGTAGTGTAGCTTTTACTTTACGTCCATCTGGAGGATTATGCCCGCCACGTGTTTGAGGATCGTATGTTGCGTGTATTTCAATGATATTGCCGTTTTCGTCTTTGATAACGTCTGTACATTTAATCCAGTAAGCATAACGAAGGCGAACCTCGCGGCCAGGAGCTAATCTATAGAATTTTTTGGGCGGATTTTCCATAAAATCGCTGCGTTCAATGTAAATAACCTTGCTAAATGGCACTTTACGTGTGCCTGCGTCAGGTTTTTCTGGGTTGTTGATAGCTTCCATGTATTCGACCATGCCGTCAGGATAGTTGGTAATGACAACTTTCAGTGGGTCTATGACTCCCATGATGCGTTGTGCGCGTTTGTTGAGGTCTTCGCGCGCAGCCCATTCCAGCAGGCTAATGTCGATGATGTTTTCTCTTTTCGCATATCCAACTTTTTCGATGAACAATTTAATTGCTTCAGGTGTGTAGCCTCTACGGCGCAGTCCAGCTAAAGTCGGCATACGCGGGTCATCCCAGCCTGAAACATAACCTTCTTGCACGAGCCGCAAAAGTTTGCGTTTGCTCATTACTGTATAATTCAAGTTAAGGCGGGCAAATTCTATCTGTCTGGGTCTATAATCTTTTGGCTTTTCTGTGTCAATTTCTTTTATTCTGTCAATAAACCAGTCATAAAGCGGCCTATGTACTTCAAATTCGAGGGTGCAAAGCGAGTGTGTAATTCCTTCAATGTAATCGCTTTGACCGTGTGTCCAGTCGTAAGTAGGGTAAATACACCATTTGTCGCCCTGTCTAAAATGGGTTTTATGCTTAATTCTATACATTACTGGGTCTCGCATGTGCATATTTGGTGATGCCATATCAATTTTAGCCCGCAAAGTCATAGAATTGTCTGGAAATTCTCCTGCACGCATTCTACGGAAAAGGTCTAAACTCTCTTCAATTGGTCTGTCGCGATAAGGGCTTTGTCCTGGCTGTTTGGGAGTGCCTCGGAGTTTTGCCATTTCTTCTGGACTCAATTCGCATACGTAAGCATAGCCACGCCGGATTAATTCTTCTGCCCATTGATATAGTTGCTCAAAATAATCAGAGGCGTAAAATTCCCTGTCTTCCCAGTCAATACCAAGCCAGCGTAAGTCTTCTTTTATAGCTTCGACGTATTTGTAATCTTCGGTTTCAGGGTTAGTATCGTCGAATCGTAAATTGAATTTTCCGTTGTATTTTTTAGCTATATTGTAACTAAGTAAAATAGCTTTGGCATGTCCAATGTGTAAATATCCATTTGGTTCAGGTGGAAAACGGGTGTGTATTCTCCCGTCGTTGCGACCTTGTTCTAAATCTTTTTGAATAATTTCTTCGATAAAATTAACAGACTCTTCTTCTTTGTTAAATTTTTCTTTAACAGACATTTTGGTGAAATTTTTGTTATATCAGCAGTGTACAAAGATGGTTTTTTAATCAAAAAAAACAAAAAACTTTAAGCTTTTGATTATTTGTCGATTTTTCTTTACCTTTGTTTTGAGGTCTTTACATTATAAACCTGAAATAAAATGAAAAAAGTTTTTTTAATAACCTTTACAATTTTTATTGTTCTCTTATGTTCATGTGAAAAAAATTCCAGTACACAACAGAATATCCAGAAAATCGCTGATACAGATACAGTCACAACCCTGGATGAAAAATTTTACGAAGCCAAGCAAATTGTTTATTCTTTACCATCACCTCAAGAAATAAGTATCATCCTGTTAGAAGACAAAAACATTAGCTTTAATCCAGCTCTTTTAGATAATTTACAAAATGTTGACAATTATAATTCCGAATTGAGTTTAGCTCTCAACATGGGGGTGATCATTGCTGATATTACTTATGCTGCGATGTTTAAAGAAAATGATCAGGTTTTTAATTATATGGACGCTGCTCAAAAAATCGCTGATCAACTGGGGTTGCTTAATTATTTTACTCAGCAAGATGTTGATAAAATCAAACAGAATTTTACCGATCGAGACCAGGTTATGAATATTATTACAAAGGCCTATATGCGTGCAGATGCTAAGTTACAGGAAGACCATCGCGATAACATAGGTGCTTTGATTTTAATTGGTGGCTGGATTGAAGGACTTTATTTAGCCGTAAATACAATCAATTGCAATGTCCAGAACAATCCTAAAGTCGTTAATTCTATTGCTGAACAGCAGTTGTCTTTGTCTCTCTTGGTTGATTTCCTCCATTATTACTCAAATGATAAGTTACTTTCTCAAATTTCCAAAAATATCTACCAATTGGATAAGATTTTTCAGAACGTCCATACCACCATCGATAAAAACGGCAATATTATTATTGATAAAAACGATTTCAAACGAATTTGTGCAAAAGTCGATAGCATTCGTAATGGTTATTTAAATCTCTATTAATCAGTTCGTTGTGATTGGAATTCTGTGACAAAATTTTTTTATGAATTATGAAAAAATTTTAGGACTCATTGCGTTTTTATTTTGCTTTTCAATTTTTTCTTTTTCCCAACCCAGGGATAGTGTGCGAGTTGAACTGCGAGGCGTTTGGATTTCTACTGTTAAAATGCTGGATTATCCCTCGGCTCGAGGGTTAAATTCTTATCAACTTAAACAAGAATACATCAACATTTTAGACAGCCTGCAAAAAATCCATGTTAATGCAATTTTTTTTCAGGTTCGACCAGCTGCTGATGCTTTTTATGTATCAAAATACGAACCATGGAGCGAATGGCTTACTGGAAAGCAAGGCCAGCCTCCACAACCTTTCTTTGACCCTCTCAAATTTTTTATTCAGCAAGCTCACGCTCGTGGTATGCAGTTTCACGCATGGATTAATCCTTTTCGCGCAATCGCTACAATACAATATGCCGACGTTTTGCCAGAGCATATTTCGAAAACTAAGCCTCAATGGTTCTTTGATTATGGTTTAAATCGCTATTTTAACCCTGGAATACCCCAGGTAAGAGACTATATTGTTAAAATCATCGCAGATATTGTTCGACGTTACGATATTGACGGAGTACACTTTGACGATTATTTTTATCCTTATCCAGTAAGGGACGAATCTGGACGGATTATCCCAATACCTGATCGAAAAACTTTTCGAAAATATCACGGTAAGTACAAAAACATCAAAGACTGGCGAAGACATAACATCACTGCGTTTATCCAGCAAGTACATGATACAATAAAAGCTATTAAACCCTGGGTGGCTTTTGGCATTTCACCGTGCGCTGTGTGGCGAAATAAATCACATGACCCACGAGGCTCTAAAACCCGCGGCCTGGCTGCTTACGATTGGCTGTACGCTGACGTTCTTCGCTGGGATAGCCTTAAATTAGTCGATTATATTGCTCCACAACTTTATTTTCCTATTGGCAATAAAGCTGCTGACTACAGAATTTTACTCCACTGGTGGGCAAAAAATATCAAAAATGCTACGTTTTTTATCGGCTTGAACATTAAAGCTATCAGCCCGACTGCTGACGATAAGCATTGGCGAAATCCCTCGCAAATACCAAATCAAATACGATTAGCCCGAAAATTGCCTGAAGTCAAAGGTTTTATTCTTTACAGTAGCCGCAAATTACTACAAAATCCTCTGGGCATCTACGATACTTTGAGAAATTCGCTATTTGCGGATAGCGCAATCGTACCACAATTAGCACAACCTCGTCCATCACGGTTTAATATGGCGGCAGCGGATACGCTGCCGCCATATCCGCCGCAAAATCTGGATTTTTATTTTATAAACCGCAAAATCACAGTTCTCTGGCAATACCCTGCCGATTTCAACGACGATTCAATTAGCTTTTACACTGTTTATTTATATAAAATACGCAAACGTGATACTGTACTTATTGATAGTTTCAAAACATCTGAGCCGCTTTTACGCTTAAATGTACGAAGAGGAGTACCTATCGTAAATCGCAAGAAGTTTGCTTTTAGAGTAAAAGCAACTGACAAAGCCAATATTCAAAGTCGCCTTAGTAAGCCATTAATCGTTCGATTACGGCAGGTAGTACTAAAACACAACGAATAAAAACGGCAGGGAGGCAATCTGCCTCCCTGCCGATGGCTGACCCGCCAGGATTTGAACCTGGACCAGCAGATCCAAAATCTGCTGTGCTGCCATTACACCACGGGTCAGTTGCACATTTTTTTGGCTGACCTGCCAGGATTCGAACCTGGACTAGCGGATCCAGAGTCCGCTGTGCTACCATTACACCACAGGTCAGTTGCACAAAAGCAGTGCAAAATTATTAAGCTTTTTGCAAAACGACAAATTTTTTTTGTTTAAAAAAACTTATTACTCTGCCAGTTTATCGTTTTTTTAGTCTAATTTGTTTTAAATCAACGATCAAGCTGATAAAGTGCGAATTCAATGCTACGGCCTGGTTAACTATGTTTTGAAAAGCATAATCTACCGAGAAGTTTTTGTAATGCAAGCCGATGCCCAAATTGACAAAAGCATTTAAGCTGTTTTTGAATCTCAAGGAGTCAGTAAAATACTTGATTCTTTGAAAGTTATAAACCCCGGTTCGCACATATAGCAGATTTTTATAACTAAGCTCAAGCCCCATTTGCGGCGTAAGACTAAAGATTTTCGTACTTACAATGTAATTGCTTTGCAGCCCCCAATGCGTGAGTAGGCTAAGTTCTGCGTTAAGTGTGAGTTTTTTTGATATTTTAAAAGGTTTTTCAATTGCGGCCACAGCAGAAGGTAAAGCGATTTCTACCTGGTTATGTGGAATAGAGTTGCCTGTTTGCTGGAAAATATTGATAATCGAATCGTTTAAATTATAAAACCAGGCCGTGTATCCGGACGTGGCATCACGTAAAATGCCGGAAACTGTGTATTTATCGAATTTGTAAGTAAATCCAAGGTCGATGCTGAATCCGTAGCCATTTACAAAGTTGCCTAAATGTCTGTAAATCAGTTTTATTTTTGCTCCGTACGATAGATTTTTTATTTTTTCGCTGTTTTTAGCTATGCTGACGAAAAACGCATTGTCAGAAGCTGAAAAATAACTTATATTGTTCACATTAAAAGTTCCGTCAGAAAACAGGTACAATGTATTTGGAATGTTATCGATTCCCAGACGCAGCAATCCAAAGCCGATAGATAGTTTTTGGTTTTTAAATGCAGCTGCTACATAGTCCAGATTAGCGGATTTGTTGAAATATTGGCTGTGTGTGATGGCAAGTTGTAAAGCGTTGGTAAAGTTTGCCAGATTCGCAGGATTGTAAAATACAGCGCTTGCTCCGGTGGCAGTACAGTAAATGCTATTTCCTAAAGCAATTCCGCGAGCAGTGGTGCCGATATTTAAAAAGTCGTTGCTGTAGTTTGCTATTTGGGCAAAAGAAACATTAAAAATTACGATTGTTATGATTGACAAAAGGTTTTTTCCAAATTTCATAACTATATTGAATTTGTTGTCCGGTGTTTTGTCTATTAGTTTTTTGATGCAAGGTCAAATTTTATATGCAAGTATAATGATTTTTTTTGGAAGTGTGTTTGATTTTTTTGATGGTACGGTAGCGCGGCTGTTGAAAGTCGATAATCCTATTGGCAAAGACCTTGATTCGTTGGCTGATGTGGTAACTTTTGGCGTGGCGCCCGGTTTGCTTATGTTTAGTTTGATTGAAAATCCGGTGTTAAAATACTTTAGTTTTCTTCTGGCAGCGTTTGCGGCATTGCGGCTTGCTCGTTTTAATAACGATCAGCAGCAGAAGTATGTTTTTAAAGGTTTACCAACCCCGGCTATGGCAATATTTTTTGCATCTTTAGCGTTATCGATTGTTTATCAACGGATTAGCTGGTTAAAAAACGATGGAATTTTGGCAGTCTTAGTTTTGATGTTTTCGATATTAATGATTGTCAATTTGCCAATGTTTGCTTTTAAGTTCAAAAATTTTCAAAGCTTAGTGCAGAATAAATTTAAATTAATATTTTTGTTGACCTCGATTGTATTTATAATTTTGCTCAAATTTTTTGGGATTTGTCTGTCGGTGATTTTTTATATTTTTTTATCAATTTTAATGGTTAACAATTATTGAATTTTCAGTTTTTATTGCTAAATTTATACAAAAGGAGCAGGCTTAATGTTCGATAGGTTTTTCAAATACCTCGAAGTAGAGAAGCGGTTTTCAAAGCATACGATTGAGGCTTATAAACGGGATTTAAAGCAATTTTACGATTTTTTAAATGTTGATTACGACCAAATTATTGAAGATGAGCGAAAAATTAAGAATTGGATTGTGGATTTAGTCAGTAAAAATTACAATAGTCGAAGCATTAATCGCAAGCTTTCAGCATTAAAAACGTTTTACAGATTTCTTCTAAAGCAGGGATATATTCGAACATCGCCTATGGAGCGGGTTTTAAATCCTAAAAACAGTCAAAACCTTCCAGTTTTTATCCCACAAAAAGACCTGGCAAATTTACCAGATTTATTGGAACAAACTGATTTTAAATTTGTACGGGACTGGTTAATTATCGAAATGCTTTATCTTACAGGCATAAGGCGCTCAGAGCTTGTAAAACTTGAGATTTCTGACATAGATTTTTCTGGCAAAGTTTTGCGTATCCACGGTAAAGGCAAAAAAGACAGGCAAATTCCGGTTCCAGACCGGTTGCTGCAACTAATCGAACATTATTTGCGTTTAAAAAAGAACTTTTTTGCAGGTAAGACTTACGATTCAGACAAATTACTTGTAACGGATAAAGGCAAAGCTTTGTATCCAGAATTTGTCAATCGCAGGGTAAAGAGGCTTTTGTCCAGTATAACTTCTTTAGAGCGTTTGACTCCTCATGTTTTGCGACATAGTTTTGCAACACATTTATTAAATAATGGTGCAGACATAAATGCCATAAAAGAGCTTTTAGGACATAGCTCTTTAGCTGCAACTGAGGTTTACACACACAATAGTTTTGAAAAACTAAAACAAATATACAAACACGCCCATCCACGGGCAAAAAACTAAAAGCCTATGAGAGTAACAATTTCATCACAGCACGTCAATCCAGAAAAAAAACTTGAAGAATTCATCACAGAAAAAGTCTCCAGATTAGTTCGGTATGATGAAAACATAGCCGAAGCAGAGGTTTTACTAAGTTTGGAACGCAGTGGCGCCTCCAATTACGAATCTAAAGTAGTTAAAGTTAAGCTATTTGGAAGAGATGGTTCGTACTTTGCAGAAAAGAAGGCAGGAAGCTTTGAAGAAGCCACATTGGAGGTAGTTGATGCTTTAAAACGACAGATTTTAAAGAACAAAGAAAAGAAACGTTAACAATTTTTTAAGAAAAAAAACTTACCTTTAATTTTGCAAAATAAGAAAAACCTTCTATTTTTGCATACCGACTTGAGATTCCAAATCTCAAGTCGGTGTTCTTTGCAAGCCGATGTAGCTCAGTTGGTAGAG
>WFZV01000109.1 GCA_015489395.1 Bacteroidales bacterium | reverse complement strand
GTCAGAGGCAGTCCATCGGACTGCCTCTGATGCGGTTAGTGTAACAGTTTAGCGGTTAATCTAAATAACCTTTTTTCTTGAGAATATATTCGATTAGATAATATGCCACGATCAAAAACAGTGGCCATGTTAATAATGCCCAAGCCATAGTTCTAAGATTTTTAAGTTTTTAACATGAAAAAACACAGATTAAAGGCAAGGGAAAAACGAAGTTTTTTCCCTTGCCCACAAAATTAATAAGCCATATCATCGTTTTCGACGTCAGCTTCGTCGATTTTCTTGTGCATGAGCTGGCTCCATGCGTACCAGATATAAGCCAGAACAAATGGTACAAGCAATGAAACATAACCCATAGTAACCAAAGTCGTACGACTTGACGAAGCGTTGCGAATAGTGAGCGATGATTGTAAATCAGCAGTTGATGGATAAAATGCAGTGTTGTTGTAACCTGCCATGAAGAACAAAGCAAGTACAACTAAAACCGTACCCAGACCAGTGATCCAGAAAGCACTACGGGATTTTTTCCAACCACCTAAATAAACTCCCCACAGGAACAAAACTACGCCTACTAAGAATGGTAATAAGACATACCATTGCAGCAGGTTATGGAGATACTTGTATTTTTCCATGTAAACCTGGCCGGTCTGAGGATTATAAGCAAAACCTTCTTTAGTCAAAATGATTCCCAGGAAAATGAAGAAGAATACCAGAAATCCAATTGTACATCTCTTAGTCCATTTAGCTGCATTTTCAATGATTTCATCATGATCAACCTGGTGGATTAAATACAAATTACCAAGAACTCTTGTCAAGAACAACACAGCAATACCCAATGATAAGTTAGCTATATTCAAAGCAGCTTCTAATCCATGAGCAGGACCTACCCACTGCGAAATAGCTTTACCTGCATAGACATTGTCAAATTTGACGATAAACTGCGAACCAGTGAAGAAAGTTCCAACAGCAGTACCCAACAATAAAGGAGCTAATAAACCATTGAGGAACAGGAACCATTCATAAGTTTTGCTACCTAAGAAGTTAGCTTGTTTATTGCGGTATTCGTAAGAAACAGCTTGAATAATGAAACTAAACAATATTAAGATCCAAACCCAGTATGCTCCTCCAAAACTGGTAGAGTAGAACAATGGGAAAGATGCAAAGAATGCACCTCCAAAGGTTACTAAGGTGGTAAATGTCAAATCCCAGCGGCGACCAATTGCATTAATGATTATATCACGCTGAGTTTTATCTTTAGCTAATTGCATAAATAATGTTTGACCGCCCTGAACAAACATCAGAAATACTAATAGGGCGCCTAAGAGAGATATGATGAACCACCAATATTCTTGTAAGGCTTCTAATGACATTGCACTAAACATAGTTGTATAATTTTTTAGTTTTCTTCAAGTTGAGGACCTTTTTTGATAACATTAACCATAATTCCTACTTCAGCAATTAGAAGTAGGGTAAAGATAATCAGGAACAAGAAGAAGGTCAGTTTAACAGAACCTACGCTCAAATGTGAAGTCGCAATTTTAACTGGCAACAGTTCAGTAATAGCCCATGGTTGACGACCTACTTCTGCAGTTACCCAACCTAATTCTGATGTCAAGAAGGTCAAGAACAAAGAAATAAATGTCAGCCAGAGCCAGAATTTGTTTTTATTTTCAAGTTTGTCTCTCAAAGCAAGTATCCACATAATAATTGCCATGAAAATGAAGAAGAAGCCAAACAATACCATTAAGTGGAAACTGTATGCAACTGTAGCTACTGGAGGTACAATCTCTTCAGGTTTTGAGAAATATCCGTAACCCAAATATTTCGAGTATTTTTCAAATGCTTGCAATGCTGTCTGTGCTGTTGCTTCGTCGCCATTTTCTTTTGCCTGCTTGTATTCTTTGAGTGCTTGCAAAGCCAACTGACCACGTTTGAGCTTTTCTTCTACAGGAATATAACCACCTTCTTCAAATTGTTTAGTATAAACTTTGTCCCCATAAAGCAAATCATCGATACCTGGAACATATCCATTGGCTTTGTGAGTTGCTAAAATAGAAAGCAACTTAGGAATGCGGATTGCAAAAACGTAATCCGGTTGGTTGTCTCCTGGTTTTTTGTGCGGATTGACAATTCCAAAGACTACACTCGAAGCACCTGGTTTACCTTTGTAAACGCCTTCCATTGCAGCAAATTTCATTGGCTGGGTCTGAAATACGTCACGAGCATGAATATCAGCTGTGAACAGTATCCACAAACCAGCTAATAGTGCGAATGTCGAACCAACAATCATACTCTTCTTAGCGAAACGAACCTCACGATTTCTCAGTAAGTACCAGGCACTGATACCCATTACAAAGAAACCTGATAATAAGTAAGCTTGAGAAATAACATGCAAGAATTTTGTTACTGCAGTGGTGTTAAGAGCAACAGCCAGGAAGTTTGACATCTCATTGCGGGCTGTGTCGGGATTGAAATGCATACCTACTGGATGCTGCATCCAGGCATTTGCTACCAAAATCCAGATAGCCGATAGGTTTGTACCTAATGCTGTTAACCATGAAGATACTACATGTAAACCCTTGCTAACTCTGCCCCATCCAAAGAACATAATAGCAACGAATGTTGCTTCCATAAAGAACGCTAAAATACCTTCTATTGCCAATGGGGCGCCAAAAATATCGCCTACAAACCAGGAATAGTTAGACCAGTTGGTACCAAACTCAAATTCCAGAATAATACCGGTAGCAACACCTATTGCAAAGTTTACACCAAGTAATTTCATCCAGAACTTGGTGATTTTTTCCCAATCTTTGCTACCGGTCTTCACATAAATCGTGTGCATTATCGCTACAATCCAGGTCAACCCCAATGTTAGCGGTACGAAAAACCAGTGATAAATAGCGGTCAGCGCAAACTGTGCGCGAGACCACCCTACTAATGCTGCACTTGGGAAATCCATAACCCTTTACTTTTTTGGTTTTGTTGTTGAAATTAATGTATCTGAAGTTGATACGGTTGTCAAATTACTAAGCACGTATTGTGCTTTTTCTTTGTCTGTCGAAAATCTTGAGTCTAAATAATCTTTGAAGAAAAAGACCTTTAAAATAGCAAATAAGATGAAGAACTTAATTAAAATGATGATGAAAAGCCGCCGTGATAAACGATATCGAAAGGCATCTAAGTATAACTTTACCAGTAATTTTATCCATCGTATGAGGAAAAAATTTGATGCCATTGGCGACGATTTTTTGATAAAATTTAATTAATCGTATGCTGTCGAACTGTCT